>USTB01000065.1 GCA_900557635.1 uncultured Eubacteriales bacterium | reverse complement strand
AAGCGTTCCCGCCTTCTGTCCCACGGAGACCGGCGCGTTCAGCGCGTCGCCGTCCAGCTTCCAGGTTCGCTGAATCTCAGTGTTGACGTCGATATCAGTAGGCAGGAAAAGCGTGATTCCCTGCTCGGGCATCAGGGTGACATGATCCAGACCTGCGGACAAATTGACGGGAATCTCCGTGATGATTGCGGATTCCGACAGGACATTGATATATCCGTAGCTGGAATATGCCCAGTTGAGTAGATCGCGCGCCGTGGTATAATTCCGATATTCCTCGTCGTCCTTGGTGCTCCCCATGACGATGCACAGATATCCACTGTTGCCGTAGGTCGAGGTCGCCACCACGCAATAGCCTGCGTTGGGCGTGTTGCCCGCGATCATACCGGTCACGGTGGGAGAGTAATATTTATACTCGATCGCCGTGGATATCAGATAGTTGCGGTTATTGATCTTGCGTTCGTCCGACAAATTGGTTTTCGGCATGATATAGGTCGCCTTGGCGGACATTTCGGTAAACAGACTGTACTGTTCTAAGTGGCGCGCAATGACTGCGATATCCTCCACCGTGGTGTACATTTCGGGATTATCCAAGCCCGTCGGATTAGTATAGTGCGTATGCGTGGCGCCCAGTTCCTCCGCACGCAGATTCATGCGGTTGACAAACGACTCGAAGTCGCCTGCAATGGCGTTGGCAAGCACCGATGCCGCGTCGTTCGCACATCCGACGATCAGCGCATGCAGTAACTGCTCTGCCGTCACCACCTCGTCCGCCTTCAGCCCGACGGCAGTGCCGTACGAGCCGGACAGCATGGTACGGGTGACGGTGAACTCATGGTTGAGGTCGTTGTTGTAGGTCTCAATGGCGATGAGCGCGGTCATGAGCTTCACGGTGGGACCGGGAGCGATCCGCTCGCTTGCCCCCCGCTCGCAAAGCACCATGTCGTTATCCAGATTGTATACATAGAAATGGTCACTGTAATTGATCTCGGGCAACTCCGCAGCACCGGACGGCAGCGCAAGCACGACGATGCACAGCAACAGTCCGACGAGAAGCCCTGCAAGGATGCGCCGCATCATGACTGACCCACGATCCGCAGACAGTTCTTCACGAAGGACACCGTGTTGGGGTTATAGATATTGGTACAGAAAACGATGTCGGTCAGAGGATAGTCCTTGAGCGCTTCGTAAATATTGAATTGTACATAGCGGGGATCGACCACAATAATATTGCCGTAATTCTCCGTGAGATACGGGACAAATGCGTTTCCGTAGGAGTCCTTTATGACCATCACGGTCTTATCCTGCGGGTTGGAGGGGACGTTGATCACGGCATACGGCTTATCGCCGCCAAGGAAAGCAAGATAATTGCGGTTGCCCGTCAGAATCGAGCTGTCATACTGCCGCACGACCGTAGAGCCGTCCGCCGAATATACCGTCATGGTATGGGGCTTTGTGGGAATATAGGCGTCCACGGTATCGTAGAAGGTCTTTACACGTTCGTCCTTCGTATAGTTATACATGGAACCGATATAATTGGTGGAAAGGGTCTCGCGGGTAAATTCTTCCAGCGATGTGGGCGTCATACCGAGCTTTTCCACCAGAGCAACATAGGCATAATATGCGCCGAGCTGTGTCCAGTGGTGGTCGGACTTGAAATACGTGTACTCGGTCCGATGCTCATAAAGCTTGCCGTAGGCATCGATCGTTGTGACCGTTGACGGCATTTTTTCATAGATTTTAGAAATGATCTTCGATTGATCGTTGAAATGGTTACGCACTGCGTCGTCGTCAACAAACGCAGATGAAATGGGGGCAATCAGGCAGTTCACACGCGCCTGCGGGAACAGGTCGGCGTAATATGCAAGGGTATCGGCATAGGACTGCGAGGTCTTGGGACCGTAGCTTGCACCTGCATATACCGCGCCGTTATAAATCACCATACCGTTGGGGAGGAAGTCCGCCTCGTCGCGATACGGGTCGTCGACCTTATGTGACGTATCCGTGCCGGCAGAACGCAGGACGGTCAGGCTCATCTGCGCGAACACGCCGCTCTCCGACTGTACCGTGATCATGGCGCTTCCCGCCGAAACACCCGTTACAATGATCTTATCGCCCGATACCGCCGCCGACAGGACGTCGGGTGCGGACGAGGTCACGCTCAGCGCCTCGGGCTGTGTGCTGTCCGGCGCGTAGATCACTTCAACAGCAATCTCTAGCGACTTGCCCTGGCTCACCGAGGTCTGCGCCGCCGAGAGACGGATCTCCAGCACATTCTGCACCGGCGGCTCCTGCGTATCCGAGGCGGGAGGCGTGGTGGCAGGCTCTGAGGTGGCGGGGCGCTCCTTGGTGGTTACCGAGGGAACCGAGATCTCTTCATCCTTGCGGGTATCGGTCGTGGGGCTCTCAATGATGTTGACCCTGCCCTCCGGCCCGTACAGCTTCTCAAAATTGCGGGAGACCTGCATAAAGAACTGACGGCACACAAAGGTGTCGCTCACAAACTTGCCGACGCCCGAAAAATAGCTTCCATCCGCAAGAGCGGAAAGCGAAAACTCCGGCATCGTTTCAAGCTCGCGGAGTTCGTCCTCGGAATATGTGGGACGGTTCGGTTGCAACAGATTGGCAAGTGCGACCGTTGTCAGAAGCAGTGCCAGAAAAACGACACACACAATACTGATTTTCTTTTGCATTTTGACCTCTTTGCGTTACAGAACGATCGGCGCGGTGAAATCGGATGTCAGGACACGGCAGGTGTCCACATCGTGCGCAATGGCGGACTTCAATTTCTCAATCGAGGTAAACCGCGCTTCCGGTCGGATAAATTTCAGGAAATAGACCTGCACCGTTTCGCCGTACAGATCGCCCTCGTATCGGGGCAGATTTGTTTCACATACGGGAGAGTCGCCGCCGACCGTGGGCTTGATGCCGAAATTCGTGACACCGTAGTACAGCGAATCGGCGCCGTCGGAGCAAATGCGGACAGCGGTCAGATACACGCCGTAGGCAGGCTGAACCAGTCCTGCGGGAAGGATTTGATTAACCGTGGGAAACCGTAAGACCGAGCCGAGATGACGTCCGTGAATCACCGGTGCGGAAAAGGAAAAGGGTCTGCCGAGGCAGAGCGCGGCTTCCTCGGGCTTGCCGTTTGCCAAAAGTCTGCGGATGCGTGAGGAGGACACGGTCTCCCGTTCACACTGCACCTCGTCCACGATGCGGCAAGGAACATTTTCTTCGCGCAACAGACGGGACAGCATCTCGGCATCGCCCCGACCGCCCGCTCCGAAATGAAAATTGAAGCCGCATACGATCCCCCGACACCGAAGCGTGCGACACAAAATGTCCCGCACAAAGGCTTCCGGCGTAAAGTCACGCACGGCGGAAAACTCCTCCGTCACGGCGTAATCCATGCCCGCCCGCCCAAACAGGGTCAGACGCTCCGCACTTCCGCATAAAAGCGGCGTGCGCGGATCGGGATGACGGTCAAAGGTCCACACAGCCCCGAAAAGCCCGGGGACACGCTCCCTCTCCTCGGAAACGGCTCGCAGAAGCGCCCTGTGCCCGATGTGGACACCGTCGAAATTGCCCAGCGCATAGATACAGCCGTCGGGCGGGGAGAACAGCGGTCTGCCCGTCCGCAGATCGTAAAATTTCATCATGCGGAAATATCAGATGTTAAGATAATTCTTGACCAAAGAATTCAAAAGCTCGTCACGGTCGATCTTGCAGATCAGCGTGCGGGCATTGCGGTGGCTTGTAATATACGTGGGGTCCTCCGAAAGAATATAGCCCACGATCTGATTGATGGGGTTATAGCCCTTCTCACACAGCGCCTCGTAAACCGTGTATAACGTGCGCTTGATCTCCGCCTCTTTGTCGTTGCAGATAGAAAAGGTTATGGTGGGTTCGTCGCGGTTGGCAGGCATTTTCGTACCTCCTTCGGATACAATAATCTCTTTACAATATGATATACCATTTTTCCCAAAAAAGCAAGAGGATTTAATATGTTTATCGAAATTTGTTTGATTGGTCGGATTTCCCATCCGAAAGCAGGCGGCGTTCTGTCGATTCCTGTCGGATTGTTGTGCAATTGTGCCGTATCTCCCCAAGGAATGGCTCCCGTTCCTGCTCTCGACCATAAAAATCAACATTCGACGCAAAATGTGACGGATAATCGGCAAATATTCCGCATATTTTTCCGTTTTTCGCATATTCCCCGTTCATTCCCCCTGACACACGCCCGCCCCAAACACAGTCCCCGCCGCAATTTTGTCTCGATCCGAACGGCGCCCTTCGATCGTTCACAAAAAGTTTATAATTGAACCTCTTGTAAATCTTCCCGTAATATGATATAATACCGCTTGCAGTTAAATATATGCATCCATTTCACCAAATGCGGAGAAGTACTCAAGTTGGTGAAGAGGCGCCCCTGCTAAGGGTGTAGGGCGGGAAACCGTCGCGAGAGTTCGAATCTCTCCTTCTCCGCCAGAACAAACGATTCCGAACCTTTTCTTTTTGAAAAGTGCATTCGGCATCATCGTAAAAATACCGGGCAAAGGTTAAAACCCCTGCCCGGTATTTTTGTTTTGTTATTCTGTTATCTTTATGTTCCGGCGAATGTTTTCCACGCGGTGAACTGCCATCCGTCGTCGTTAAGGTTTGACAATCCCCTGCGATACACCGCATCCCCATACATGGTCACATACTCCTGCATCAAATACACCCATCGCCCGTCCTGCGCTGTGTTACCCGTACTGCAATATACACGGAGGGTTCCCGCCTCCTTTACGGTTCCGGGGAGGTTGGATATTGTCTGTGCGTCTAAAGTATAATACACACCGTATACACCCGGGGTTGTATAATCGTTAAAGTCCGAATATGCGGCAATGTACGGCAATTTACCGATGCTGAGCACATTGCCGGTCACAGAACCGCTGAACAAGGTTGTGCCGGAAAAATCCGCATCCCATGCGCATTCCAGTCCGTCTTTTTCGGACGTTTTACCAAAGGCGATTCCCTTACCGTCGGCACGGTATTCGATCGCTACGCTCTTTGACGGAACCACGAAGGACAGCGCCCCCGAGGTCGTACCGGCGGAATCGGTCACGGCGGCAGAGCACCTCCACGTTCTTTCCGAATCAATGCCCGTCAAAATCGCAAACACTTCCGCATTGTTCTGTATATCGGTATACGTACCCGCAGAAGGTATAACCGCCTGCGCGTTGAACTTAAAAGTCACAGCCCCGCGATTGTCAAAATCGGAAAGGGACAGCCTCAGCTTATAGATCACCTTAATATCTTCACCATCTTCGGATTCCGTCCATTCGCCGTCCGTCCATGATCCCCGCTCGTACTGAACGGAGGAAACCGCAGGTGAGGAATAAGGATGAATGACCACCGTCTCAGAATCCACGGTTGCACGCTGTCTGCTGTCGGTCACTGTGCCCTCAACCGAACATGTACCGTCTCGCCACAGGCTGTCAATTGTCAGGCTGTCACCCGCCGCCCATGTAAAACCGACGGCATGTACATGGTAACCGGAGATACTTGCCCCCTCCCCCGGTGCGCCGGTAACGTGCGCCGTCAATCCGGACAAGCCCCTGACATAAATTCCCTTTGCAGCGATCCATTCGTTCGTGTTGACGGGTGCCACTGTAAGCGATGCCGAAGGCTTTACGCTCTCCGGGATTTTCAGTGCAATCGTCCTTCTCTGCGTATCGCCTATTTGGGCAGAAAGCGCGGAATCGGAGTACTGATGGCGGCTTTCACCTTTTCTGCATCGGGCTTG
>USTB01000064.1 GCA_900557635.1 uncultured Eubacteriales bacterium | reverse complement strand
TGAGCTTTGCCTTGTTTGCCCGTTTCATTTACGGAAATTGATTTCATATAAAAACTTCGCACCTTTAACGGGTGCGGAGTTTTTTGTGTGGGTATGGTTTCGTTGGTGTTTCATGTTTCAAATTTGCGTTTGTTCTGATTTGTGCTGAGCCGAAAGAGCGAGCGACTGCCGGTTATCCGCTCCTCATCCGTTTGTACAGACAAAATCCAAGGTACCAAGGATCCTTTGCGTAAAGGGAGCTGTCGGCAAAGCTGTTCGAGGAATTGGAAAATTGCACGGACGGTGCTTTCGATTTTGCAGGAATGCGGGAGGAAGTACATGCTAAGCCCGACGGATCGGCGGCTTGATGTTTTTGCGTAAACTCGCAGTTTTATCGCCGCCGATCCGCGAAACAGGCGCGGCTTGCCGCGCCTGTACGACGCGGGCGCGAAGTCTGTGCCGCACTTTCCGAGACTATGCGAAAACGGGCAAGCCGCACATGCGAGTTGCCCGTTTGTAATGATGTTATGCGGAGACGATTTCCGCATTATTTACCTTGATTCGCTTTATTTGACTTGCCTCACATTGTCTCGCATTGCGTTGCTTCGCTTTGCTTTCGTAATTATGACAATGCTTTGAGCTTGTTTTGCACGTGCTGTTGGTACGTGGTTGCAAAGAGGCTGTATCCGTTCTTTTGCGCCACAAAGTAGTAGTAATTTGTGGAGGCGGGATACATGGCGCGCAGGATAGCGCTGTAGCACGGATTACAGATGGCGCTCGGCGGCAGTCCCTTGTAGACATAGGTGTTATAGGGATTGTCGATGGCGGTATCCTCTTGGGTCAGATCGGTCTTATGCTCGTCGAAGATATATTGTACAGTGGCATCACTGTCCAGTTTGCCCACGGTTTCGTAGTTCGGATTGTTGAGACGGTTCCAGAAAACCGAAGAAATGGTCTTATATTCCGCCTCATACTTTGCCTCCGCCTGAACGATGGAAGCCAGCGTTACGATTTGGTCAACCGAATAATTCAGTTCGGTACAACGGTCGCGAAGCTCTTGTGTAAAGAGCTGACTGAAACGCAGAAGCAACTTGTAGACCACGGTTTCCTCGTTGGAATCCGAGAAGAAGTAGTAGGTATCGGGGAACAGATAGCCCTCCAGACGGTACTTTCTTTGCTCGTAGGGATTGCCCGCCTCGCCGTGGTGCGACCAGATCTCATTGACGCTGTCCATGAACCAGAAATCGTAGTCGTAGTTGTTGATCACGTCGATATAACGTTCGCGGATGCCGATTCCCTTTTCCACCAAAAGCTTGATGGTATCATCAACGGTCAAGCCCTCGGGAATGGTTATGCGCAATTCGGTGCGCTCCGGCTTGACCTCTTTGAATGCCTTGAGAAGCATGTCATAGTTCATGGCGGGAGAAACCGTGTAGTTACCTGCAACATACTTTCCGTTGTCCTTTCTCAGGGAAGAGTAGAGCTTGAAGATGCTGGGATAGCTGATGACGTCGGCATCGGACAGGATCCTTTTGACGTCGTCGATGGTCGCGTTCTGCGGAATAGTGACCTCGACCTCGGACGTATCCTTGACGAACGCGAATACATCATTACACACGGTGATGCCGAAGTAGCTCAGAAAGCCGGACGTGACCAGAATAAACATGATATAGATGATTGCTTTGAGCACGGAATTGAGCATGCCTGTGCGCGGTGCTTCCTGAAGCCCGCTGTTCCGATGCTTTTTGGACGCCTTCTTCTTGCGGGTGTTGGGCGCACCCTGCGCGTTGTGGGTCATGACCGCACTTTGCGCGGAGGTCATCGAGGTGTGACCGACGGCACGGCTCTGCCCGCGAGCTGTCGCGGGAGATGCCTTTTTGCTCGGTGCCGTCCAGTCGACCGACGGCGCGTTGCCGCGAGGCTGATTGGCGACACGCGGCACGGGAGCGTTGGCTCTGGCGGGTGCGGGCTTTGCGGTCTGCGCTGATTTTTCCGTGGAAGAGACGGCTGGCATCACGCGGGTATCGCCCGTGGGGGATGCCTTCTGGTGCGGTCTTTCCTCAGGCAGGGAACGCGAGGTCTGTTGTCCGGCGGCGTTCTGTCCGGTCGGCGCGGGACGGGGACGGGGACGGGGCGCATTGTTCACCCCTGTACCGTTCGTCTGCCCTGCGGTGTTCGGCTTAGCCGTGGGGCGTCGCCGCAGAACCGTGGAAAAATCGGGTTCGGATTCATCCGGTGTGCGGGGACGGTTATTTTCGTTTGATTCGTTCATGATAATACCTCATGCCGCCGAAGCGGCGCTGTATGATCCGGAAAACGTGTCGAAGTTGATTTGAATGCTTCGGGGGTCAGATCCACAATAGCTTGACTGCCGTAACGGCAATGCACAGAAGAAGGGATGGCGAGATCAGGCACATGCCGAATGCCGCCTTTTGAGAGGTCTCCGTGCGCAGATAGGACGGAACCGCCGCACCGAACACGCCCTCATTGTGCAGAATCCGTTCCGCCTCCCGCACGGTAAGAAGCAGGACAACGAGAAATGCGGTAACGAGCAGGAAGAACAGAAGGACGGAATACGCCCTCTGCGCCGCAACATGCAGAAGGAAGGTTTCGCCGAACAGGTCGCAGACCGAAAGCACGGCGCTGATGAGCATGGAATAAAGCAGGGAGTGCGTGGAAAAGAAGACGATGCCGAGCACCAGACCCGTGTAAAACAGGATGGGAACGGTCTTGGGTGAGGACGCCAGCGAGGCATAGAGCAGTGCCGAGAAAAAGACTGCGCACACAGGACCGTATCCGCCGTCGGCATATTCGCGGATGAGAATGCCGCGGTACACAAATTCGGTCGCGATTGCGGGAACGATGGCAAATGTGATAATACTGTACACGGCATCGGAGACCGTGGACAGATTCGCCTGGGAGATATAGCCGTAGAGATTGAGAAAATAGAGATTGTTATATCCCGTGCCGAGCGCGACGTATGCGGATTTTATGATCGCCGTCCCGAACAGGATGAGAAATAAGCCGAGCACGCCAAACGCCACGCGGTTCGGGGAGGGCAGACGTAGCCGCAGACGCAGGGCAAAGCCGGAGCCGCGGAGCTTGCAGTAGAAAATACCGGGAAGGACAATGACCACGATCTGCAAAAGGATCAGGATGATATACAGGCTGTCCGTATTGTTGACATGCACGGTCAGATCGGGCAGAAAGCGCATGCCGAAATTGAGGACGACGATAAAGAGGGGCAAAAGGGGAGCAAGCAGGAAGGGCTTGACCCTGCCGAGGGCATGAGAGCCGCTGTCGTCTGTGCTCCTCGGATCTGTGCTCGGCGGCGTGGTGGACGGACGGCGGACGGGTGTATTGTCGATGCTTTTTTTTGACTTTGTTGGAATATCAGCGTTTTTCTTGGTCAGCACGGATCCACCGAACTCCTTTCTCGGTAATGATTGCGTCCGCAGGACGGTCGTGGTTCTCACAGGGCAACTGCGGAAAAAACAGGGAAGAATAGACGGCACACACAGCCGCGCCGGGAAAGCGGACAAGGAAGCGGTCGTAATATCCGCCGCCGTAGCCGATTCGGTTTCCGTCTCGGTCACACGCAAGCGCGGGGATAATGCACAGGGCATGGGTCAGCTCGTTCGGCGCGATGGCGGGGCAGTGGTCGGGCGGCATGGGGATGCCGTATTTCCCGCGAACGAGGGAACGCGGATCGTCGATGCAGTGAAACGTCATGTTCCTGCCCGTGTCCGCACAGCGCGGATAGGCAAGCCGCTTTCCCCAATGCAACGCCGTATCGGCGCAAAGTCCCAACTGAATTTCATCGGGAAGGGAGGCATACAGCAGAACGGTGTCCGCCTCCGCAAAGGCTTGCATCCCGATAAGATGCCTACAGATCGCACGGTCAAGCGCACATTTTTCCGCATCGGACAGCGACCGCCTGAACTGCATCGCGGCGCGACGAATTTCTTCTTTTGTATGGGCAGAGGGCACAAAACCCGTCATTTTGCCAGGACGGAAGCACGGATGCGCGCGCCCTCCTCATCCCCCGCAAGGGCAGAGAGTAAGGTCACGCCGAAGGACAGCGCGGCGCCCATGCCGTTCGCGGTGATGATCTTTCCGTCCCGCACTACCGATTCATCGGACAGCACAGCGCCGTCGAGATAGGTCTCAAACGAGGGGTAGCACGTGGCGCGGCGGTTTTTGAGAAATCCGCGTTTGCCCAATATCATGGGTGCGGCGCAGATAGCGCAGAGGAAAGCGTCGTGTGCCTTGGCTACGGAAAGCAGTCGGTCGGTCTCGGGTGACATGTCCAGATTTTTTGCGCCCGGCATGCCGCCCGGGAAGATGAGCATTTCCGGCTTTTGCTCCCATGCATCGGACGCGAGAAGCTCGTGTACCGTGGTGTCGGCTTTTACGGTGATGCCGTGCGCGCCGCAAACCTCGGTGCTGTGTCCGAAGGAGACAACGGTCACCTTTCTGCCGCCGCGACGCAGAATGTCAACAGGGCAGAGTGCCTCGATCTCCTCAAAGCCGTCTGCCAACAGGCAATAAATCATATGTGCCTCCGAATTTATGATACGTTATTTGTTATTGCAGATTCAGTTCGTCCGCGGTGAGGAAGCGGTTGGCTTCGCCCGCCGATACCATGGGAAAGCCCACGCCCGCGCCGCAGGTCTTGCAGAAAATATGCACGGTCTGATTGCCGTCCTCGTCCGTGGTGAACCGAAACTGGATGTCCTGATCGTCGGGATCGGCACAGCGGCAATGGATGGCGTGATCCTCCTGCAATTCGCTGATGAGGAAGCGGACGACATCGGTGATAAAGTAAATATCCTCGCGATCCTCTTCGGCTTCGGGCGACTTGATCTCGTCAAGATTTTCCAAGCCCGCCTCGTCCATCAGCTCCAGGAGATGACGGTCAGCCTCGGACGCCGCCGCCAGAACCTCATCCTTTTTGCCGATGAAGCACAGCTCCAGTCCCGTCATGGGGCAGGAATAGGTCAGGACGCGGTTCGCGAAAAACGTGCCCGCGCCGAGCACAAAGGTGTGGGGCTTCCGGCAAACCAGACACGGCGTGGTGATACGGATCTTGCGATCTGAGGTGTAGGAGATCTGAAGCTCGCTTTTTTTGCACCCGCATTTCAGGCGGATGAGGTCACCCGATAGGGCGAAAACGCCCACAACGCTCACTGTGGTCTGACCGCAATGGGGGCAACGGTATGCCACGGTCGTTTCCCGACTATCCAAAATCATGCGTTTTCCTCCGTGTCATACGCAACGGTCAGCCCTGCGGTGCAGTTGCCCTCGGGCAGATCTTTCTTTCTGAATTTGTGTTGACTGAATTTTGAGCCTTCGCCCAGCAGAACGATCTCTCCGTACTCGGACGGGACTTCGTCTCCGTCCCGCTGATAGCCGAAGCGCAGGGTCACTTTCCTGCCGCGAAGCTCCTCGGCGCCGTCAAAGACCATGCGCAGGTAATGGTGTCGGGTCTTTTCAAAGTGGACGTAGCTCGGATTTTCCAGAACAGTGCCGTCCTCCAGATGCAGGGTATAGGAAAAGCAGTCCCATTCGGGCACGGCATCCAGAGAAAAATCGTCCTTGGCGTGGGACAGGGTGCTTTTGTTGAAGCGCACCGTGATCTCGAGCTGATTTGCGGATTGCAGATAGACAAGGTTGCTGACAAAGAAATTGCCGTTGCTTGTGTATTCGGGACTGACCTTGGAATCGTATGCGAAAAACGCATCCGGATCTTCGCGATAAAGACGAAGCGCTTCCTCGGTCCACACATCCTGCTTTGCCGCCGCCGGATCGCGGTTGGTGATCAGAATGGCTATGCCGCCCACATACACAAGGAGGACGAGCAT
>USTB01000063.1 GCA_900557635.1 uncultured Eubacteriales bacterium | reverse complement strand
CGAGGAGGTCAACGCACTGCTTGCCTCCCTGCAAAGCACACCCATTACCACGGGCGTGCGTCTGGCGGAGCTGATGTGCCGCCCCGAGCTGAACTACGCATTGCTTGCCCCCATCGATCCGGAGCGCCCCGCATTGGAGCGCGCCGTGGCGGAGGAGGTGCAGATCGCGGTGCGGTATGACGGGTATATTCGCCGTCAGCAAGCGCAGGCGGCAAAAATGCACCGCAGTGAAGAGCGGATACTGCCGCCCGATATCGATTATGAAAGCATTGCGGGACTGCGGTTGGAGGCGCGGCAGAAGCTGAGCCGTATCCGCCCGCACAATCTCGGCGAGGCATCGCGGGTGAGCGGGGTCAGCCCTGCCGACATTTCGGTGCTCATGATCTGGCTGTCACAGCGCGGTACGCCGAAAAACGTGGCGCAGGACGGCGCGGCGAAGGATACTATCGATACAAAAGACACAAAGGAGGGCGGAGCGCATGGAGCGTGACGCATTTTTGCAGGATTTCGGTGATGTTCTTGCCCGAAGCGGTTTGGAGCAGTATGCCGATCGCGGCGAGACCTTTTTCGCACTTGCCGCGCATCTGATCCGCTTCAACGGTGTCCATAACGTAACCGCCATCACCGAGCCGCACCAGATTATTTTCCGTCATTTTGCGGACTGCCTCACGGCGGCATCCTATCTGCCCGAGGGGGCGCGGGTTATCGACGTGGGGTGCGGCGGCGGCTTCCCCTGCCTGCCGCTGGCGATCGCCCGTCCCGATCTGCAAATTACGGCGCTCGACAGCACGGCAAAGAAGCTGAAATTCGTGGAGAGCGCCGCAGCGGAGCTTGGGCTGAACGGTGTGACGGTGCTGTGCGCCCGCGCCGAGGAAGCGGTGCGCCGTCCCGACATGCGCGAGCGGTTCGACGTCGCCACGGCGCGCGCGGTGGCAAGGCTTCGGATACTTTCCGAGCTGTGCCTGCCCTTTGTACGGGTGGGCGGCACCTTCCTTTCGCTGAAGGGAGAGGCGGGTGCCGAGGAAGCGCGGGAAGCCGAACGCGGCATCGGCATTCTCGGCGGCGACCTCGAATGGGTGCGGGAAATCCCGATTACCGACGGCGGGGAAATCTTGCATCATGTCCTGATTCGGGTGAAAAAGGTCGCACATACGCCGGAAATTTACCCGCGCAATTACGCCGGAATCGTCAAAAAGCCACTGTAATATCAGAGAAAGTCCCATATGGGGCTTTTTCTTTTGGTTTCCCTGCAAAACAAATTTTTATTCGCGACCAAAATACAACGACATCGGCAGCCGATATCTGTTATGATGGTGTCACCCCGAAAAACAAAGGGATGCGGCGCTCGACCGAAAGCCGTAAATACGGACACATGCGGCACACGCCGCGCAAACGATATCAGAAAGGGACGGGAAAACACATCATGAATGCAGTACAGACAGGAACACGGGAAAGAACGGCGGGAACGGGTATCGGCGTCGGGAGTACGGCGGCGCAGGAGAGAGGGCAGGGAAGCGTGTGCGCCTCGGCGTTCGGGTCACAGCCCATGGCGGGCGGCTCGATTTTTGAGAGTCTGACGGGAAATGCGGGGGAATGCGACGCACGGCGGTATCGGAAAATGGAGCAGATCGGCAATGTGTGCCAGCTCCCAACACAGTGCATCGTGCCCAACCCGGGACAGCCGCGCAAGCACTTCGACGATAACAGTCTCATTCGCTTGGCGGACAGCATCCGCCGCTACGGCATCCTACAGCCCCTTGCTGTGCGCATCGCAGGGGAGGGAAGCGCGTATTATGAGCTTGTGGCGGGCGAACGGCGCTTGCGGGCGGCGCGTCTGCTTCGCTTGGAGAAGGTGCCGTGCATCATCATCCATGCGGACAGTCAGCGCTCGGCGGAGCTTGCCATGATCGAGAACATTCAGCGGGAAAATCTGAACATGTTCGAGCAGGCGTCGGCAATTGCTTCCTTAATTGAAACCTATCACATGACGCAGGAACAGATCGCGCGCCGTCTGTCGTCCAGTCAGTCGTATGTGGCGAACAAGCTCCGTCTGCTCCGTCTGACCGACGACGAACGGGAGCTGATCCTGCGGTGCGGGCTGACCGAGCGGCATGCGCGCGCCGTTCTCAAGCTCCCGCGCGCCGAGGATCGCTTGGCGGCGCTCGAGCGCATTGCGTCGCGGCACATGAACGTAGCGTCCACCGAGGAATACATCGAGCGTCTGCTCTCCGAGATCAAGACCGAGCCTGTGCGGCGGCTTGAATATCGGCTTCTGCGGCAGGACATCCGTCTGTTCTACAACACGGTGGATCGGGCAGTGGACACGGTGCGCCGCGCGGGAATCGGCATTCGGAGCGCGCGGCGGGAGGTGGGGGACAGCGTGGAGCTGGTCATCTCCATCGACAACCCGTATCGGGATACGGGCAAGCTGACGGCGTAGGCTCCATTGTTTCACGTGAAACAATTGCGAACGGCGCGGTGCTTCCTGCCGAGGCTCATGCGAAAATGTTTCACGTGAAACATGTTGCTGTCCTGCCCGCTTTGCGCCCCGATGTTTCACGTGAAACATCGGGGCGTCCTTCTGTATCCGCGCCGACGCGGTTTTAATAAAAAATGTGTATCAATTTCAAAAATGTGCGTGATTTCGTTGACATTCCGCCTTGCATTTGCTATAATATTCTCGTGTAACCATCGCGGACGGACGCTCCACGCTTCGTCCGCTCGAAATTATTGTAGAAATGCGGTGAATGTATTTTGGCAAAGATTATCGCTCTGGCCAACCAAAAGGGCGGTGTGGGCAAAACCACCTCCGCCGTCAATATCGCCGCTGCCTTGGGCGCAAAGGGAAAACGCGTCCTGCTGATCGATTCCGACCCGCAGGGCAATTCCTCCAGCGGTGTGGGCATCAATAAGAAAAACATGAATCTCTCGACCTATGACGTGCTTATCAAGCGCGCCGGCGCGGATAACGTGATCGTTGAGACCGGATATCAGAACCTTTGGATCATGCCTGCCAATATTTCGCTTGCGGGCGCAGAGTTCGAGCTGGTCTCCGCCGACGGAAGAGAAAGCAGACTTCGCCATGCACTGGCTCCCATCCTGCCTCGGTTCGACTATATCTTAATTGACTGTCCTCCTTCCCTCGGAATTCTGACCATGAACGCCCTTGTGGCGGCGAACGGCGTCATTATTCCCATGCAGTGCGAATATTATGCGTTGGAGGGGCTGACCCAGCTCCTGATGACCATTAAGCAGATCAAGCGTCTGTACAACCACGATCTTGAGATCACGGGAATCCTCATTACCATGTATAACGGCCGCCTGAACCTTTCACTTCAGGTGATGGACGAGCTGAAAAAGTATTACGCGGGCAAGCTCTTTTCCACAACCGTCGCGCGCAGTGTGCGTCTCAGCGAGGCGCCCGGCTTCGGTATGCCCGCACTGTATTTCGATAAGTATTCCAAAGGCTCCCAGGCGTATCTGGAGGTTGCCGACGAAATTATGGAACGCATCTGACCGCGCCTTTTGCGCATGATCCGCGAAAAGCGGTCGGACGAACGGCAATGTGTGCCGCCTCGGGCGGCAGAATGGAGTATTCACATATGGCTAAACCTAAAAACACAGGGTTGGGACGCGGTCTCGACGCCATTTTCCTCGATAACGAAACCGAGATCAAAAGCAATGCCATGCTTCGTCTCTCCGATATCGAGCCGAGAAGCGATCAGCCCCGTAAGACCTTTGATCAGGAGTCGCTGGCACAGCTTGCGGAATCCATTGCCGCAAACGGACTGATCCAGCCCATTGTTGTGCGCACGGGAAACAACGGCTATTATCAGATCATCGCGGGCGAACGCCGCTGGCGCGCCGCTAAAATGGCGGGGCTGACCGAGGTTCCCGTGGTGATCACCGAAATGGACAACAAACAGGCGGCGCAGGCGGCGCTCATCGAAAATGTACAGCGCGAGGATCTTAATCCCGTGGAGGAAGCGGCGGCATATAAGTCGCTTTTGGACGAATATGACATGACGCAGGAGGAGGTTTCCCATCAGGTGGGGAAAAGTCGCAGTGCGGTGGCAAATTCCATCCGTCTGCTCGACCTGCCCGGCAATCTGCTCGAGCGTTTGTCAAACGGCACCATCACTGCGGGTCATGCCCGCGCTCTGCTCCCCCTGCACGACCACGAGGTGGCTCAGCGTGCGGCGGACGAGGTGGAGCGCCGCGGCTACTCGGTGCGCGAAACCGAACAGCTTGTCCGTAAGATCCTGCGCAATCAGAATAAGCCGCAGAAAAAGCCGAAATCCGACCTCGATGTGGACTACGCAGCAAAGCTCGAACGCCGCATCATGAGCTCCATCGGTCACGGTGTGCGCATCCGTGACGGCAAGGTCAAAAAACTGGAAATCACATTTACCGATTATGCAGATCTGGACGAATTGGTTCAACTTCTGTGCGGCAAATCAGATAATTAAGGAGAAAAAACCATGTTAGACATTAAAGTGATCAAGGAAAACCCCCAATTCGTCAAGGAAAGACTGCTGACAAGAAACAAGGATTATTCCGCCGATATCGACCGTCTGCTCGAGCTGGACAAGTCCCGCCGCGCCCTCATTGCCGATACCGAACAGCTCAAGGCAAAGCAGAACGCCGTTTCCAAGCAGATCCCGCAGATGAGAAAGGAAGGGAAGGACACCACGGCGATCTTTGAGGAAATGAGACAGATTGCCGACAAGACCAAGGCGGACACCGATACCATCAATTCCATCGACACCGAGATGGAGACCATCCTGCTCAGCATCCCCAATCTGCCCAACGCCGACTGTCCTGTCGGACGCGATGACACCGAAAACCGTGAGATCCGCCGTTGGGGCGAGCCGAGAACCTTCGATTTTGAAGCACAGGCACACTGGGATATCGGCGCAAGGCTCAACATTCTTGACCCCGAGACTGCCGCAAAGGTGGCAGGCGCGCGTTTCCACTTCTATCGCGGTCT
The DNA here is from genome assembly GCA_900557635.1 of uncultured Eubacteriales bacterium. The sequence continues at coordinate 870 of USTB01000063.1, read as the reverse complement.
TGGCTCCCGTCTGGAGCGTTCGGTCATCAACTTCTATCTGAACACCCACACCGAGCGCGGATATACCGAGATCTTCCCGCCGTACATGGTCAACCGCGATTCCATGCGCGGCACCGGTCAGCTCCCCAAGTTTGAAGAGGACGCCTTCCGTGTCGCCAACAACGATTTCTTCCTCATCCCCACGGCTGAGGTTCCCGTCACCAACATGCACCGCAACTGCGTGCTCTCCGGCGACGATCTTCCCATTAAATACTGCGCGTACTCAGCTTGCTTCCGCGCCGAAGCGGGCAGTGCGGGACGCGATACCCGCGGTCTGATCCGTCAGCACCAATTCAACAAGGTCGAGCTGGTCAAGTTTGCCGATCCCGACCATTCCTATGAGGAGTTGGAAAGTCTGACCCTCGATGCGCAGTATGTCCTGCAACAGCTCGGCTTGCCGCACCGCGTGGTCTGCCTCTCTACCGGCGACCTCGGCTTCAGCTCCGCTAAGACCTACGACATCGAGGTCTGGATGCCCTCCTACGGCAGATATGTGGAAATCAGCTCCTGCTCCAACTTTGAGGATTATCAGGCGCGCCGTGCCAACATCCGCTTCAAACGCGATGCCAAGGACAAGCCCCGTTACGTTCACACCCTCAACGGCTCCGGCGTCGCCGTGGGTCGCACCGTTGCCGCCATTCTCGAAAACTACCAGAATGCGGACGGCTCCGTGACCGTTCCCGAGGTTCTCCGCCCCTACATGGGTGTAGACGTCATCCGCTGAGGGGACGCGAGGACGCGAGGACGCGAGGACGCGAGGGGACGCGCGGGGCTCTGCCCCGGACCCCGGTCAAGGACCTTTTGGGAAAGGTCCTTGACAATCCCCAAAAC
>USTB01000062.1 GCA_900557635.1 uncultured Eubacteriales bacterium | reverse complement strand
ACGGCTGTGACATTGACGGCCTCGCAAAAATGCCCTTGCAAGCAAGCATTTTTGCATCGTGGTATAATATACCCGGTAAGTCGGACGGTATCCCGTCAGCGGCAACCGCAATTTTCCCCGTTCGGGGCGGCGGTGCATGCGGCGTGACCTGTCGGACGGACCCGAAAGCACGCGGGCGGTCAGATTGCCCGAGTGGCGGGATCTTAGCGAATCAAACGGTGGTTGTGCATATGGAGACCGAAACACGTCGCTGTCTTGCCGATTTCAGAAGCGGCAGGGTCGGTGCATTCGATGCCCTGTGCCGCCGCTATGAGCCGCTGATGCAGTCATCGGAACGGTCGTTTTTGCAGACTCACCCCGATTTCGATGCGGCGGAGGTTCGTCAGGAGATTACGTTGGCGGTTTATGCCGCGGCGCAGTCCTACGATCTGTCGGCGCAGGATGTTACCTTTGGCTTGTATGCACGGGTGTGTATCCGCAATCGGCTGTACTGGCTGGCGCGGCACACGGCGCGGTGCTGTGATCGGCTGACCGATTCGGTCACCGAGGATATCCCGTCTGCCGAGCCGGATCCCGAGCAGTGCGCCATGGATGCCGAGAGCTACCGCGATCTGGTGGAGCGTATCCGCAACGAGCTGACGGGACTGGAGAGCAGGGTTCTGACCCTGTCGCTCGAGGGCTTCACCCGTTCCGAGATCTCCGTTGCCCTGCGTCTCACCCAAAAACAGGTGGATAACGCACGGTACCGCATCCGCAAAAAGGTTAAGCGTTTGCTGTGAGTATGTTTTACATCTTACATCGCGCACATACGGCACTTTTCTCCCTTGCAGACGGGCTGAACGGTCACATAGGCGCTTTCCGACGCGTCCTCTCCGATTTTACGATTCTGTATTTTGCACATTTTACACAGCATCCGCATTCCTCCCACATATAATACATATGGTACACATATGCCCGAATAGCTTAACAAGAGCGTTGTTTTCAAAGGTGACGGTGCAAGCCCGTCTTGGGGCAATCAAATTTATCCGATACGGACCGAAGCGAGGAAAAAAACATGTACGAAGACAAGACCCTGAAATGCAAAGATTGTGGCGCTGAGTTTGTGTTCACCGCAGGTGAGCAGGAATTCTATGCAGAGAGAGGCTTCCAGAACGAGCCTCAGAGATGCAAGGCCTGCCGCGACGCAAGAAAGAATGCCGGTAAGCCTCAGAGAACGCTTTACACTGCCGTTTGCGCAAACTGCGGCAAGGAAGCAAAGATTCCGTTTGAGCCTACCAATGACAGACCCGTTTATTGCAGCGAGTGCTACGCAGCAATGAAGGAGCAGTAATCGGTACTCTGTTCTTTGCAGGAAAGGAGCCTTATTTAGGCTCCTTTTTGTTTTGCCCGATGCGGTCGCTTCCGATTTGTTTTTTTGGCGACGAAGCGACCGCATCGGGGGGAGCGGCGCGGTCGTATCACTTGCCGAAAAAGCGGTATACCGTGCCTGACGCTGTGCGAATCGGAGGATTTCTCACGTGAGATGATGCCATCATTTCTGCGGGCTGACCTTGCCTCGGAACATCGCGGTTTTGCGGAAATCTTCGTCAGATTCCAAAAAAATCGAAAAAACTATGTACAAAACCGAATGAATGTGGTATAATCAATCTGTATAGGTGTTTTTAGCGGGCAAAACCGCGCATGTGGGAGAATTATGGAACAAGGTTTTCACAAGAGACGTCGGCAGAATCCGACGGTAACGGAACTGCCGGAAACAATGATCTTCGGCAGAAATGCCGTGATAGAACTGCTCAAATCGGGCAGAAGCGTTGATAAAATTTGGATCCGTGAGGGCGAGCGGGAAGGCTCTCTCAAGCTCATCGGCGCACAAGCCGCCGCGCGGGGGATCCCCGTGATTTCCGTGAGCCGCACAAAGCTGGACGAAATGACCTGCAACCTACCGCATCAGGGCGTTGTGGCAATGGCGGCGGAGCGGGACTACTGCTCGCTTGACGATATTCTCGATTATGCGGCACAGCGCGGCGAAAAGCCCCTGATCGTGATCGCGGACGGCATTGAGGATCCGCAGAACCTCGGCGCGCTCATCCGAACCGCCGAATGCGCGGGTGCGCACGGCGTCATTATTCCGAAACGACGCTCGGTCGGTCTGACGGGAGCGGTGGCAAAGGCGTCTGCGGGCGCCATTGAGCACGTTCGGATCGCAAGGGTCACGAACCTTGCCGCCGCCGTGGACGAGCTGAAGGAAAAGGGCGTCTGGATTTATGCCGCAGAGGCGGACGGTACGCCGTACACGCAGACCGATCTGAGCGGCGCGGTCGCCATTGTGCTCGGAAGCGAGGGCTTCGGCGTTTCCCGCCTGGTTCGCGAGAAAAGCGACTTCATCCTGTCCATTCCCATGTACGGACAGGTCAATTCCCTGAATGTCTCCGCCGCGGCATCCGTTCTTGTTTTTGAGGCGGCACGGCAACACCACTGATTTCCCGTTTCGGGAACCCTGAGGAGGATGGCAATGAAACAGAATGATCTGCCAAACAAAAATAAAAAGCTCTCCACGGAGGATCTGCTTAAAACCTTGCAAAACAAGATCGAGGATAACACCGAGGATCAGACCGAGATCGAGAACCGATCCCGCGAACTGCAGGAGCAGAATGCGGCAGACGCCGCAAAGGCAGAGATCAAAGCGGAAGAGCCTGCGGTCGAGGCGGCTCCCATGGAGGAGATGAAGATCGAGGATCTGATCGAAAAGTATCTTCCGCAGGAGGATCGGCGCTTTGCGCAGGAGCAGGAGCCGTCCGACGAGGACGACGACGTGGAGCTGACCGACAGTGATTTCGAGGATATTCTCGGCACGACGGCAAACATTCCCGCGATCCGCGAGGGCATGCGTCCCGAGGACTATGCGCCCGCCGCACAGCATAAGACCGCGTCCGCCGAGTCGGACGATGCGCCCATGGTGCGTCCCGCGCCCCGCGCGGAGAAGAGCGGTGGACTCACCGGCTTGATGAAGAAATTCCGTCGGGACCGTCAGGCGCCCGCCGACGATCTGTCCGAGGGAGATACCGTGAACGATCTTTACGATTTCACCGAGCAGGTGCAGTCGGACAGCGCCGATGCCGCACAGACCGATGTCGGTAACGAGGTGGCGCAGATCAGCGACGGCTCCGAGGAATTTGACGAAACCGACGCCAAGATCATGATGGCGTTCGGCATGGAGGACAAGCTGGCGCAGACCATCGGCATGGATCGCGTGACCCAGCTCGGCACGGATATCGAAAACGCCGGCGCGGAGTCCGCACCCAAAAAGACAAGAAAATTCCATCTGCCGCAACCCAAAGCGCCCGAGGAATATACCGACCTTTCGCAGACCAAGGCGATGTTTGAGGAGTACCGCCGCTCGTTTCTCGGCATCCTTGTCCGTCTTGCGCTGTGCGCCGTGCTGTTTGTATTCACCTTCTTTTATGAAAACATCGGCATGTTCGGCGGCTCTCTGACGCCCGCCCTCAATTCCGATTATTTCCCTGCCGTTCACCTTTTGGTGGATCTGCAGATCTTGGTTTTGGCATGTGCGCTGATCTGGCGCTCCCTGCTTTCGGGCGCGCGTCAGCTCTTTTCGGGCAAGCCGGGACCGGAAAGCGTCACCCTTGTGACGGTTGCCGTGACCCTTCTGTTCTATATCGCGTCGGCGGTGCACGGAACCTCCCTGCGGCTCTTCAACTTCCCCGTGATCCTGTGTATCCTGATGAATCTGGTGTATGAATATCTGAACACCAAGCGCGAGATCTATGCACTGAACGTGATTTCCTCCCGCCGTCCGAAATACTGCGTGGAGCGAACCGACGCACAGACCGCCGCACTGGAGGTCGAGGCGTTCGGGGATCATCTTCCCCGCGATCCGGTCATTTTCCGGGTGCGCAAGACCGACTTTGTGGATCATTTCCGCGAGCGCGCGGGACATTCCACCAAATACCGCTCGATCATCCGTCTGCTTTTGCCGGTGACGGGCATTGCGACAGTCCTGCTTTTCATTCTCGGGCTGATCATCACACGGAATTTGTACACCGCACTGACCTGCGGATACCTCACGTTCCTGCTTTGCATGCCCGCATCCACCTTCATCAGCATGACCTTCCCCGTGTATCAGGCGTCCAAGGAAGCCTTTGGCGTGCAGAGTGCCTTCATCGGTGAGGATGCGTTTGACGAATATTCCGGCGCTTCCGCCGTTTCGTTCGAGGACAAGGAAGTGTTTCCGCCTTACGGTGTTAAGGTAAAATCCATCAAGGTTTACGGTGAGTACCGCATCGATCAGGTGCTGTATCAGCTTTCCTCTGTCTTTTCTCAGGTAGGAGGTCCTCTGGCAGAGGTTCTGACCAACGCCACCAAGGAACTCGGCAAGAGCGAACAGGTGGAGATCGAAGAAATTCTTGATAACGGTCTTGCGGCAGTTGTGGACGGTACCCGCGTGTTCCTCGGAAAAGCGGCATATCTGTACGATATCGGCGTGCCGCCCGTGGTGGACGCAGACGACGAAGCCATGGAAGAGGATCCCGAGACCAGCATCATGTTTATGGTGGTCAACGGCGAGGTCGCCGCAAAGATCTATGTGCAGTATGTCATCGATCCCGACTTTGCGTTTGTGGTCAAACAGATGTACCGCATCGGGGTCTGCGTGGGCATCAAAACCTTCGACCCCAATATCGACGACGAAATGATCCGGGCGCATGTGCAGGATGCAAAGTATCCGGTGCGCATTCTCAAGTGCAGAACGGCGGACGACGCACAGATCACCGAGCCGCATATGGACAGCGGTCTGGTTTCCAAGAGCGGCGCGAAATCCCTGCTTCAGGCGATGTCGCTGTGCGACCGCATCGTGAACGCCATCAAGACCAATTTCGCGGTCAAGGCGGTGTCCATGTTTCTGTCGCTGGTGCTGATGGGAGCACTGCTTGCCTTCGGCGCAGTGACGGGCATGCTCTCCTTCTATGTGGCGTTGTATCAGATATTCTGGATGATCCCGATGGTGGCGGCTTCCCGCACACTTATCGGCAGACTGTAAAAACAAAAATGGGGGCGCTGACGCTCCCATTTTCCGTGATGGCGGGGCAGTGTGACTGTTCCTGCACAAATTGGAGTGGCTATGAATGAAAGAACTCTTTTGAAAAGCGTTTCCAAGCCCGGGAGATATACGGGCGGCGAATTCGGGCAGACCATCAAGGACAAAAGCGAGGTTGAGGTTCGCTGGGCGTTCTGCTTTCCGGACGCATATGAGATCGGCATGTCCAATCTCGGTGTGCGCATTCTGTACGACTGCCTGAACCGCATGGAGGGCGTATGGTGCGAACGCGCCTATGCGCCATGGGTCGATATGGAAGAGAAGATGCGGGAATACGGTCTCCCGCTGTGCGCTCACGAAAGCGGCGATCCGCTGTCGGCGTTCGACGTCGTGGCGTTCACCCTGCAATATGAGCTGTGCTATACCAATGTCCTGAATGTGCTGGAGCTGGGCGGCATTCCTCTGCTTGCCGAGGAGCGCTCGGAGAGCGACCCCATTATCATCGGCGGCGGTCCATGTGCCTATAACGCCGAACCGATCGCGGATTTCTTCGATCTGTTTAACATCGGCGAGGGTGAGGAGGCGCTGTGCGAGGTCACCGAGCTTTACCGCCGCATGAAGCGGGACGGAAGCTATACGCGTCGGGCGTTTCTGCGCGAGGCATCTCATATTGAGGGATTTTACGTTCCGTCCCTGTATGAGATCACCTACGGCGCGGACGGCAGAATTGCGTCCTGCACGCCAAAATATCCCGATGTGCCGTCTCGGGTGCGCAAGCGGATCATTGCCGATATGGATGCGGTTCCGTATCCGCGTTCCCTGATCCTTCCGTATATCGAGAC
>USTB01000061.1 GCA_900557635.1 uncultured Eubacteriales bacterium | reverse complement strand
TCGTCATTGTGGCGGAGGTCGTTCTCGCGCACCTGTATCGTGGAGCGTTTCTCCGCTATCTCCGCATTTACAGCCTCGCGGCTGCTGCGGAAACGCTCAAGCTCCGCCTGTATGCGCTGCTTCTTTTCGGTGCTTTCTTCAATGCTGTTCTGGAGCTTCTCCGCGTCCTTTTCGAAGTGCTCGCACTCCGCGCGGTTGAGCAGCAGGTCGTCGTCCAGCTTCTTTATTGCGGTGCGGCGCTCCTCATAGTGAGCCGCTCCTACGGATATCTCAAGCTCCTTCTTCTGGTCTAGAAGCTCTGCGGCTAAAACCGCCTTCTCCGACTGCTTTTTAAGCACCGGGAGGCGCTCCTCGTCTGAACGGATAATATCCTTCTGGCGGGGGATGTTTTCCTCGGCGCTCTCAAGTTCCTTCTCGGCTTCCGCTTTCTTGTGGAGGAACAGCGAAATGCCCGCCGCTTCCTCGAAAATCTTGCGGCGTTCCTCGCTTTTTTGCGAAATGATCTCGGCGATCTTGCCCTGACCGATCATGGAGTAGCCCGTTTTGCCCATACCGGTATTCAAAAACAGCTCGGTCACATCGCGCTGTCGCACGGTCTTTCCGTTGATGAGGTATTCGCTCTCGCCCGAGCGGTAGCAACGCCGCGTGACCGTGACCTCATCGTAATCCAGCGCCAGCTTTGTGTCCTCGTCGGTATTGTCTATGGTCAGTGAGACCTCGGCATACGCCATGGCACGGCGGTTATTGGTGCCGCTGAAAATGACGTCCTCCATTTTGACGCCGCGCACACTTTTGGCAGAGGTCTCGCCCAGAACCCATCGGATCGCGTCCGACAGATTGGACTTTCCCGAGCCGTTCGGACCCACAACGGCGGTGATGCCGTTTTCAAAGTTCAATACGGTCTTATCCGGGAACGACTTAAAGCCGTGCAGGGTCAATGCCTTGATTCTCATGCTCGGTTCTTCTCCGTTTCTCGTCTCTCACACGCGATGCCGTAGCCGGTCAGCGCGTCAATTTCTGTAATCTTGATCCATTTTACGTCAAATTCCGCCATCAGGCGCGCACGGTTTCTCCCATGCTGTCCCGCGACCTGGGATGCCTTGCCACGCGGGCAAAAGACCTCCGCGCCGCTGTGATGCAATTCCGCTCCCATTGCAAGGAATGCCCGACGCTGTCGGCGGTAAAACACCTCACTGCGCGCCAGCTCTCCCATCGCCGCATGATATCCGCCGTACAGCACGGCGTCCCGACGTAACTGCTCGGTCTCGCACAGCCCCACCCGCAGGACGTCCACGCCGTCCGCGTCGAGCTGTTCCAATACTGCGGCGGTCCGCTCGACCGCCTCCCCGCACGTAAGCGGGACATAGCTCCCCGCCTCGGTCATTTCCGCCAGACGCGTCCCGCGCAAAACCGCTGTGGGGTACACACGCGCCGCCGTCGCGCCTGCGGCGGCAATGCCGCGTGCCGTCTCGAGCTCCGCGGTCAGGGTAGAGGCAGGCAGACCGATCATCATTTGTCCCACCAAGGAAGATCCGGCGTCCCGCACCGCGCGGCAGGCAGAAAGGGACTGCTGTGCCGTATGTCCTCTGCCCGAAGCGGCAAGCACACGGTCGTCCAGACTCTGAATGCCAAGCTCGATATGACGCACGGCATAGCGGGACAGGATCTGTAAAATTTCGGGCGTGATGTAATCCGGACGGGTCGAAAGACGGATGCCGTCCACCCTTGTCCCGTCTACATAGGACTGCGCCGCGTCAAGATACGCGATCATTTCCGCGCGCGCAATGCCCGTAAAACTGCCGCCGAAAAACGCAATTTCGGCGCGCACGTCGGGACGCAGGGTCGCAAGACAGCTTTCAATCTGCGCCCGCGCCCTGTCGGGCGTCATATCCGACTCACCGGCGATCTGCCGCTGATCGCAGAACACGCATTGACACGGACAGCCTCTGTGCGGCACGAAAACAGGAATGTTCGCCCGTCTCAAACGCCGCCCCCGAACAAGGCAACCGCCTGCTTTGCCGCCATTTGCTCCGCCTCGCGTTTGGAGGAGCCGACGCCGTGTCCGATCACATTGGAGTTGAGATGCGCTTCCACCTCAAACACCCGCTTGTGTGCCGGACCGCTCTCGGAGATCAGGACATATTCGAGCCGTTCGCCCTGATCCTGCTGAACGATCTGCTGTAAAATGGTTTTATAGTCCTCGGTTCTGCCCTGACTGAGCATATTCTCCACCTCGGCGGTGATATACGGCAGGACAAAGCTCTTCACCGGCTCAAAGCCGCCGTCCAGATACAAGGACGCCAGCACCGCCTCAAACGCATCGGCAAGAATGGACGAGCGGTCCCGTCCGTTGGAAAGCTCCTCGCCGTGCCCCAAAAGGATGAAATTGCCCAATCCCATGGAGCGCGCATAGGCGCTGAGCGCCTTCTCGCACACCGCTCCCGAGCGCACCTTGGAAAGATCGCCCTCGGGCATCTTGGGATAACGGTGGAACAGATAGTCGCTTGTGACAATGGACAGAACCGAATCCCCGAGAAATTCCATCCGCTCGTTGCATTCCAGGGTCTGCCCCTTGGAGTGCATCTCGTTGGCGTAAGAGGAATGGGTCACGGCACGGAACAGAAGCTCCGGATGCTCATAGGTATGTCCCAAGATCTGTGCAAGCTGTGTCAGGTCAGCACAGTTATATTCTGTATTCTGTTTTTCGGAATGCATATTGGCACTTCCTTTCCCGCAGGGTCAGTCCTGCACGGCGCTGTCCTCGGACGGCGTTGCGTCGGAACGGTTCTCCTCCTGCTTTTTCAGCCGACGCGCGATCTCCGCAATGACGCCGGTCTCGGCAAAATTGATTGCCTGACGGATCGCGTTTTTCACCTCGCGCGCGTCCGAAGAGCCGTGGGTCTTGATAACGGGCTTGGTCAGTCCGAGTAGGGGCGCGCCGCCGTATTCGGAGGCGTCGAAGCTGTTTTTCAGCTCCTGCAGACCGCGCTTCATGGGCAGGGACGAAAGCATGGTGAGCGGGTTGCGCGTGAGCACGCCCTTCACCTTCTTCATCATGAACACCGATACGCCCTCCACGGTCTTTAAGAAAATGTTGCCCGTATAGCCGTCGGTCACAAGAACGTCGCAAACGCCGAACAGAGCGGCCTTTCCCTCCACATTGCCCACAAAGCGGATGTTTTCGTCCTTCTCCATGAGGGCATGCGCCTCTCTTTGCAGTTTGCCGCCCTTTTCCGGCTCGGTGCCGTTGTTCAAAAGACCCACGGCAGGCTCGGGAATGCCGAACAGCTTATTCATGTAAATGGAGCCGATCATGCCGAATTGCTGAAGATGCACGGGATCGACCTCCACATTTGCGCCCGAGTCGATGAGCAGTGTGGGACGCTCAAAGGGAAGAACGCTTGCAATGGCGGAACGGCGGATGCCGCGGATTCTGCGCACGATCAGGGTAGAGCCTGCATGGAGCGCGCCCGTATTTCCTGCGCTCACAAATACGTCGCCCTGTCCCTCGGCTAACATGCGAAGTCCCACAGCCATGGAGGAGTCGGTCTTTTCGCGTATCACACTCAGCGCATTGTCCTCCATGTCGATCACCTGAGACGCATGCACGATCTCAATGTTCGCGCCCGTCAAATCCAGTCCGTTTTCGGCGGCGCAGGAACGGATCGCGGTCTCGTCTCCGATCATCACGATCTGTGCGCCGGCATATGCCTGTGCCGCCTCCAGACCGCCCTTTACCAGCTCGGCAGGTGCGTTGTCCCCGCCCATGACATCCAATAATACTCTCATCGTATCCAATCCTTTCTGATATCCGGCGTCATCTGCCGGTGCAGTGCCGTGCACTGTCAATGAAGTGAAACAAACCGCCGTCCCTGTCTCAAAAGAGCAGAAAAACGGACTCACGGCTTCACAGTGTCTGTCTGATCTCGTCGATATATTGCAGGGAACGGTCTGCCAGTGCCTGATTCTTCGCGAGCTTGCCGCCCTTCACGCGGGCGGGGAGAAGCTGAACAATCCCGAAGTTCGCGTTCATCGGCTGAAAATTCCCCGAGATCCGCGTATCGCCGCACACATAATGCGCCAGCGCACCGATCACGCTGATGTCCCGAAAGTCAGGCATCGGACGTCCCTGCGCCCGATATGCGGCGCACACACCCGCCGCAAAGCCGGAGGAGGTGGACTCGATGTAGCCCTCCACGCCCGTCATCTGTCCGGCAAAGAAAATGTCGGGGTTGCGGCGCAGTCCGTAATGACAGTTGAGCAATTCGGGAGAATGGATGAACGTGTTGCGGTGCATCACGCCGTACCGCACGAATTCCGCGTTTTCCAAGCCCGGGATCATGCGGAACACGCGCTTCTGCTCTTCAAACGCAAGGTGGGTCTGAAACCCGACCAAATTGAACAGGGTCTGTTCGCGGTTCTCCGCCCGAAGCTGTACCGCCACATACGGCATCTGCCCCGTGCGGGGATCGGTGAGCCCCACAGGCTTGAGCGGACCGTACAGGAGGGTATCCTCGCCCCGCTTTGCCATGATCTCCACCGGCATACAGCCCTCGAACACCTTGAGGTCGCGGTCAAACTCTTTGAGCGCCGCCTCGCGGGCATTCACCAATTCGCGGTAGAACGCCGTGTATTCCTCGCGGTTCATGGGGCAGTTGATATATGCCGCCTCACCCTTGTTGTAGCGGGAGGCAAAGAATGCCTTTTCCATATCGACGGTAGACGCGTCCACGATGGGCGCCGCCGCATCAAAGAACCACAGGTGCTCCTGCCCCACATACGCGGCGATCTGCGCGGAAAGGGTCTCCGACGTCAGAGGACCCGACGCTATTACCGTGATACCGTCCCGCGGAATCTCGCAGACCTCTTCTTCGTGAATACGGATCAGCGGGTGCGACCGTATCTTTTCGGTGATGTAGCCCGAAAACTGCTCACGGTCGACCGCCAGTGCCGAGCCTGCCGGCACCTCGGAGGCAAGCGCCGCCTCCATGATCAGAGAGCCGAGGCGGTGCAATTCTTCCTTCAGCAAGCCCGCCGCGTTGACCGTCTGCGCCGAACGCAGGGAGTTGGAGCATACCAGCTCGGCAAACAGGGGCGAATGGTGCGCCGGCGAATACTTCTTCGGCTTCATCTCATGCAGATCCACCTCAACGCCGCGCCGCGCCGCCTGATATGCGGCTTCGCACCCTGCCAGTCCCGCGCCGACGACCCGAATCCGTGCCCGTGCGGGCGCGCCCGATGCGCCGCTTTCCCGTATTTCCGTTACCTGTTGACTGTTCATGCGTTTTCTTCCTGCGGGGTCGGTGCGCCGTCCTCGGTCGGCTCCGGCTCGGTGATCGGGTCTGCGTCCCGCTTATAGCCGCATGCCTCGTTGTGGCACACGATCTTGTTCTTTCCCTTCTTGCGGAAGAGCATCTGACCGCACTGCGGACAAGTCTCGTTCAGAGGCAGATCCCAAGAGGAAAACTTACACGTATTATAATTCTCACAGCTGTAGAACACAGTCTTGCGGCGTCCGCGCTTCATCTGGATCTTACCGCCGCACACCGGACAGTTCACGCCGATATCATGGGTGATCTGCTTGGTGTTCTTGCACGCCGGATAGCGACTGCATGCATAGAAACTGCCGTAGCGTCCGGTACGGAGAACCATCTCCGCGCCGCATTCCTCACACACAAGACCGGTTTTCTGCGGTGCTTCCTGCTCCTTTTCGCCGTCACTCTCCTTGTTCAGGGGCTTCGTGTTGCGGCAGGCGGGATAATTGGGGCAAGCCGCGAATTTGCCGTAGCGTCCGTTCTTGACCACCATGACCGCGCCGCATTTATCGCAGATCAGATCGGTTTTTTCGGCGGGTGCGGAAATCCTGCCCTCGGCAATGCCTTCCTCCGCCTTTTTGAGGTGCTCGGCAAAGCCCCGGTAAAAGTCGCCCAGAACCTCCTGCACCGTGCTTTCGCCGTGCTCGATGC
>USTB01000060.1 GCA_900557635.1 uncultured Eubacteriales bacterium | reverse complement strand
GTCCGCAGTGATATCGGTTTGTCTCTTTCTCTTTTCCGCAGTCTCCTGCGGCGATAACCGTAAGGATTCGGGCGATTCCGCTTCCTCCTCATCTTCCTCTTCTTCCTCCGGCGGCTCCGGCAGCTACACATGGTACAGCGAGGACGACGGCATCGCCTCCGTGGATGAAAACGGTACGGTGACGGCCATCTCCGCCGGGACCATCAACGTCTACGCCACGGACGGGAAGAGCATGGGCCTGTGCATCGTCCGGGTGAAGGGCGGCACGTCTGCCGGCGGTCAGACCGGCCAGACCGGCGATACCGGGACCGCGCCCTCCGGCGGCGAGGTGAAGCTCAACCGGGAGGACTTCACCCTTGCCGTGGGCGAGAGCTTCCAGCTCAAGAGCACTGGCGTCACTGCCACGCCTACCTGGTCCAGCAGCAATCCCGGCGTGGCCACCGTCAACGGCAGCGGTGTGGTCACCGGCGTGTCCGCCGGGATCGTGGACGACACGGCGATGCTGGACCTGCAGTACAGCGAGGACAGCCGGGCTCAGGTGGACCTGAACTGCGTGATGAACGAGCTGGGCGAGATCATCGAATTGCAGGGCACCGGCGAGGGCCGTGCCTTCACCCTGACGGAGCAGCAGGAGCTGGTACGGCTGTGCGCCAAGGGCAACCGGGAACTGCTGAAAATTCAGAAGGAAGCGCTGGGAGGAGCACTGTGATGAAATTTGTATTAGCGACCCATAATCCCAATAAGATCCGGGAAATGGGGGCCATTCTGGGCCAGTTCGGCGTGGAGGTGGTGAGCCCCAAGGACCTGGGGATCACCGTGGATGTGGAGGAGACGGGAACCACCTTTGCGGAGAACGCCATGCTGAAAGCCAAGGCCATCTGCGAACTGGCAAAGCTCCCGGCCATTGCCGACGATTCCGGACTGTGCGTGGACGCACTGCACGGAGAGCCGGGCGTGCGCTCGGCACGGTTTTCGGGCGGCGGCGACGACGAGAACAACGCATTGCTGTTAAAAAAGCTGGACAGAACGCCGCAGTCCCGCCGCGGTGCGCATTTCACCTGCTGTATGGTGTGTACGCTTCCCGGCGAGGAACGGTATCTTGCCGTGCAGGAGATCTGCCGCGGACGCATTCTGGAAGCGCCCGAGGGGGACGACGGCTTCGGATACGACCCGCTCTTCTTCTCGGACGAGTTGCAAAAGTCGTTCGGTTCAGCATCCGCCGAGGAAAAGAACGGCGTGAGCCACAGAGGGCGCGCGGCAAGACGCTTTGCCGCCTCTCTGGAAGACTTTATCGGATATGAACACGAATGACACAACCTCAAAAAAGAACCGAACGGTGATATACGGCGGCACCTTTGCTCCCATCCATATGGGACATGTGCATGCCGTCCGCGCCTGCCGCGAACAGCTTCGCCCCGACCGCATGCTGGTGATGCCGGCGAACATCCCGCCCCACAAGCAGATCGATCCTGCGGATCAGCCCATGCGGCGCTATGAAATGGCGTGTCTGGCATTGGAGGACGAGGCGGGCTACGGCGACAGCCTGACGGTCTCGGACTACGAGCTGTCCTGCGACGGCAAGAGCTACACCGTGAACACCCTGCGGCACTTTGCCGCGCCCGATACCGCGCTGACCCTGCTGTGCGGCACCGACATGTTCCTGACGCTGGATACATGGTATCGTGCGGAGGAGATCTTCCGACTGGCGCGCATCGCGCTGATCCGTCGGGAGTCGGATGCAAAGACCCAAGCCGAAATTGCCGCGCAATCGCGGCGCTATACCGAGCGGTACGGCGCGGAGATCGTCACACTGCACTGCGATGCGGTGGAGCTGTCGTCCTCCGAGATCCGCAAAACGGTGGCGGCGGGTGGCTGCATCCGCGGACTGGTTCCCGAAAAAGTGGAAGCATATATCCGTGAAAACGGACTGTACCGAAGGGAGGAATGCAAATGACCCGAGACGAACTGCGTCGGGAAATCGCCGGTTATGTCAGCGGAAAGCGTCTGGCGCACACCTACGCTGTGGAGCGCGAAAGCGAGGCGCTGGCACACATCTTTTCCCTGGACGCAGACATGACCGAGAAGCTGTGCTGTGCCGCACTTTTACACGACCTGACCAAGCAGAAAACCACCGAGGAGCAATTGGAGCTGTGCCGTCGCTTCGGCATTGCCTATACCCCGTGCGATCGTGCCGCGCCCAAGGTGTTCCACGCCATGACCGGCGCCGCGCTGGCGCGGGAGCTGTTTCCCGAGGTCGCGGACGAAACGGTGTGCGCATGCATCCGCTATCACACCGTGGGACGTCCCGATATGACCCTTCCCGAAAAGCTCCTGTTTTTAGCCGACTACATTGAGGATACCCGCACCTTTCCGGACTGTGTGGAGCTTCGCCGCCTGTTTTACGACGGTCTGCCGCAGTCCCTGCCCGAGCGTCTGATACATCTGGATCGCATCATGGTGACCGCCTATGATATGACGGTGCGCTGTCTTTTGGAAGAAAATGCCGTGATTTCGCCCGACACCGTAGCGGCGCGGAATGCACTGCTGTTAGATAGAATCCATCAACAAAACCAACAAAAATGAGGAGACGAACATGAACCAGAAACAAACGACGAATCGTCCGAAGAAAAACAGACGGAAAACAGCCCTGATTTCAGGCGGCATCCTGATCGCCATTCTTCTTCTGATCGGAATTGCCGTCGGCGCGATTTACTATCTCTGCAATGTATATAAGCCGAATCCCGAACCGCTGATCACGGGTAAGGCGCCCTCCGTTACTACCGATGAAAACGGCAACACCGGAACCGGTGACACCGGAAGCAACGGCGACGACAACCCTCCGACCGTGCCGCAGAAGGAAGGCTTTTACAACTATCTGGTGCTCGGCAAGGACGTGGGCGGCGGCAATACCGACGTCTTTATGCTCATTTCCTTTGACACCAAGAACCACTCCATTGCGCTGATGCAGATCCCGCGCGATACCTACATGGAGGCGGACGGCAGTCATTATAAGATCAATTCTCTGTATGCGCATATGCGTAACCGTGAGCGCAGACAGAATTCCGGACTGTCCGAAAGCGAACTGACCGATGCCGCCATGCGCGACGTATGCGTGGCTCTGGGCAACAGCCTGAACATGACCATCCACTACTATGCCATCATGGATCTTCAGGGCTTCCGCAACATTGTGGACGTGCTGGGCGGCGTGTATGTGGACGTGCCGCGCGACATGACCTACGTGGATAAGGAGCAGAATCTGCACATCTACCTGAAAAAGGGTCCGCAACGTCTGGACGGCGAAAAGGCGGAACAGTTCGTGCGCTTCCGCAAAGGCTACCGTCTTGCCGACATCACGCGTATCGACGCGCAGAAGATCTTCATGACGGCGCTGATCAATCAGGTCAAGACCTCTCTGACGGTCAATACGGTCGGCGGTATGGTGCAGCAGGTCATCAAATATGTGAATACCTCCATGCCCGTTTCCGATATGGTGCATTTCGCGCAGGAATTCTTCTCGGTGGATAACGCCAACATATACATGCTGACCTGCCCGGGCGAGGCGACCTATGTGGAGGGAATTTCCTATTACGTCATTCACCGTGAGCAGATGCTGTACTATGTCAATCGCTACTTCAACGTGTACGAGGCAGATATCAACGAGGCGGATTTCGACAGCGGACGCGTCTTTGTGAGCGAGCAGTATTCGGATGTGCTGTCGATCTACGAAAAGGCATTTGAACAGCCCGATAACGAAAGAACCGCAGAGGATATCACCAATAACGGTCTGCCTCTGATCTGATGCGATACCGCGTGATCCGTGCACGGCACATTTTCACGTGCCGTCGGGATCATGCGGGAAAGCCCCGACCGAATAAACCGAAGGAGTTTATAGTATGATGGAACAAAACGAAAACCGTTTTCACGGCGAAGGCGCCGCAGAAACGGCGAGCGGCGCCGAGCTGACTTCCGAGGAGATCGCGCGTATCATCGTCCGCGAGCTGGACGAAAAACGCGCGCAGTCGCTCAAGCTGTTGTATGTGGAGGATCACACCATTCTGGCGGATTATTTTATCATTGCCACGGGTAACTCCAACACCCAGCTACGCGCCCTGTCCGGCTATGTGGAGGAGCGCCTCAAAAAGGAGGGCATATCGCCTCTCCGCATCGAGGGATATCATGAGGCATCGTGGATCCTGATGGATTACGCAGGTGTGATCGTGCATCTGTTTACGCCCCAGACCAGACAGTTTTATAATTTGGAAAAGCTGTGGTCTATGTCAAGTGAAATGGATATCTCCGACCTGCTTGCGCAGGACTGACGAAAGGAACTGAAATACCATGCAATACGATTTTGAGCGGATCGACGCCAAATGGCAGAAGATCTGGGACGAAAAGCAGGCGTTCATCGCAAAAGAAGACCACACCAAGCCGAAGTTTTACGGTCTGGTCGAGTTTCCGTATCCCTCGGGCGCAGGTATGCACGTGGGGCACATCAAGGCATATTCCGGCCTTGAGGTTATTTCGCGGAAACGCAGAATGCAGGGCTGCAACGTCCTGTTCCCCATCGGCTTTGATGCATACGGACTTCCCACCGAAAACTACGCTATCAAGACCGGCATCCATCCCCGCCGTGTGACCGATATCAACATCGCACGGTTCACCTCTCAGCTCAAGCGCGTCGGCTTCTCCTTCGATTGGAGCCGCGTCATTGATACCACCGAAGAGGGCTACTACAAGTGGACGCAGTGGATTTTCCGCAAAATGTTCGACCACGGTCTGGTGTTCCGCGCCACCACGTTGGTGAACTACTGCCCGAGCTGTAAGGTGGTGCTGTCCAACGAGGATTCGCAGGGTGGCAAGTGCGATATCTGTCACAGCGATATCGTGCAGAAATCCAAGGACGTCTGGTATCTCCGCATCACCGGGTATGCCGATAAGCTCCTTGCCGGACTGGATACCGTGGACTATCTTCCCAATATCCGTCTGCAGCAGGAAAACTGGATCGGACGCTCCGAGGGCGCATTTGCCGAATTTGCCGTATCGGGCACCGACGACGCTCTGCGGATCTACACCACGCGTCCCGACACCATGTTCGGCGTGACCTTCATGGTCATAGCGCCCGAGCATCCGATGATCGAAAAATACCGCGACCGCATCCGCAACATCGGCGAATTGGACGCCTACCGTGCGGAATGCGCCAAAAAGACCGAATTTGAGCGCACCCAGTTGGTCAAGGACAAGACGGGCGTGCGCATCGACGGTTTGACGGCGATCAATCCGGTCAACAACCGCGAGATCCCCATTTTCATTTCGGACTATGTGATGATGGGCTACGGCACGGGCGCCATTATGGCAGTGCCGGCGCACGATGAGCGCGACTTCGATTTTGCCAAGAAATTCGGCATCGAGATCATTCCCGTGATCCGCGGCGGCGACACCGAAAAGGAAGCCTACACCGGAGACGGCGAAATGATCAATTCGGACTTTCTCAACGGTATCAAGACCAAGAAGGAAGCCATTGCCAAAATGCTTGCCTTCCTCACCGAGCGCGGCATCGGCGAAAAGGGCGTTCAGTACAAGATGAAGGACTGGGCGTTCAACCGTCAGCGCTATTGGGGCGAGCCGATCCCGATCGTACATTGCCCGCACTGCGGCATGGTGGGCGTGCCGTATGAGGAGCTTCCTCTGCGTCTGCCCGAGATGGAAAACTTTGCGCCCGGAGAGGGCGGCGAAAGTCCGCTTGCCAAGGTGGAGTCTTTTGTGAACTGCAAGTGCCCCAAGTGCGGCGGCGCGGCAAAGCGGGAGACCGATACCATGCCCCAGTGGGCAGGCTCGTCGTGGTACTTCCTGCGCTACACCGACCCGCACAACACCGAGGCGTTTGCCTCCAAGGAAGCCCTGAAATACTGGCTCCCCGTGGACTGGTACAACGGCGGTATGGAGCACGTCACCCGACACATGATCTATTCGCGCT
>USTB01000059.1 GCA_900557635.1 uncultured Eubacteriales bacterium | reverse complement strand
ACTTTTTTGCCCATCTTCTCGAGTGAGGTGCAGAGATTTTCGACCAACTGCATCTTAATGTTGAAGTTAATGGGCAGATTTGGGTTCTGGTGCGCCGGGTTTACCGCACGACCGACAAAGAAGTTGATATCGGTCGCCCCCTCGAACAGGAGACGGGCGATGAGAGACGCGCCGTCGCGGTGCATGCTCCAGTATTCGTATTTTTCGTTCTTGTCCAGTGCGTCCTTGGCATATTCAATGACACGGCTGACCGTGATCACGCCCTCTGTCACCAGATCCACGCCCTCGATTTCGCCGATGGGCGGGATGTCGCTTCTCTCGAAGTTGAGGCTGACATTCAGCGGCTTTCTCAGATAGTTTGCCGCAATGGTGGAGGTGGTGCCGCCGCAGACGATGTGCTTGCCCTCCTTGGAGAAGAAGAGGGACATCATGCGGTTGCAGTCGTCGCGGTTGCGCGGCGGTCCGAACAGGAGGTTCACCGGCTCGCGGCGGCGGACGCGGACGACGCACGCTGTAGCATCGTCTCCGGGCTTTCCGTCGTACAGGCGGTTGCACTCGTCAAGGAGCATGGTCGCAAGCGTTTTGGCGTTATAGCCCACATGCGCGAAGGTGGTCATGAAATCGGCGATGTCCTCACGCTTCCAGCCGAAATTGCAGGTCAGTCCGATACCCGCATGCGGACAGCCGTCGCTCATGGCGATCAGGATGTCGTTTTCCTGCAACCGTATGGTGGACCGATAAATGGTTTTGCCGCCGATGCTCAGCTCACTTCCGGGATATTCGTAGTTTTCGCAGTTGCGGATCATGATGATATGCGGATTGTCGTATTGGATCAGCTCCGCGGTGGTATTGTCGATGAGGTGAATGATGGTAAAGGTGGAATATGCCACCTTCCGCACAGAGCAGATGGGCAGGGTGGCGGCAATAGTGCTGACGCATTCCTCAAGCGGCAGACCCTCTGCCATCATGGTGGAGATGATCTTGGAGGTCAGGGTGGAAAGAATGCTTGCCTTCACGCCGCTCCCCAAGCCGTCCGCCAGAACGATAACGGTGGAATTGTCACCCTGCTCCACAATATCCACGTGGTCGCCGCACAGTTGCTCGCCTTCGTGATTGATGCTTTTCCACCCGATATCCGAGCACAGATTATTCATCGTTGATTGACTCCTTCAGCTTGGTCAGCGCAATTTTGGTTTCGGCGGCGGTCTCACCAAGCAGAGAGGCGATCTCCTGCACGATACGCATTTGCTTGTCTACAACGCGATCCGCGATCTCCACGGTCTGTCGGCTGATGTTTTCTTTCTTTTCGCGCTGGCTTTCCTCTTCGGTCACGTCGCGCAGGATGCAGACGAGCAGACGGTATTCGCGGTCGTGGACGATGGTCTCCTCCACGTATTTCTCATACTCCGCCAGATAGATTCGCTTATTGTGGATGTTTTTCCCGTTGCGCAGTACCTCGATAAAGTCGCCGGGTTCCATAATGCGAACCACCTGATCGCCGAGAATGTCGGTGGCAAAGCGGATGTTTAGGATCTTCTGTGCCGGCTTGTTGATCTGCTGTACCTCGAGCTTTTCGTTGAGTACGATGAGACCGTTCGGCGTGTTTCTTACAATGGTATCCGAGAAGTTTTCCGCCTTGTCCTTTAAGAAGGGCAGGCACATGGAAATCTCCGCCTTGCCCTGACACACGGCGATCGCCTTTTCGCGGCAGGTGTTATATCCGCATGAGCCGCAGTTCAGCTCCTGAGACGGCTTGGTTTTGCCCATCTGGAGCAGAACCTCGCGGATCTCGTCCTCAGTGGGCGTTTGGAGCTTCCGCTCGATCTCGGTGAAGGTCTTGCGCATGGTGATGCAGTCGGGTTGCTCCACGGGAAAATCGTACTGCCCCGCAAATTTTGCAACGGCGGTATAGTCCCGCACGGGGGAACGGTGGAATTTCTCCATGACCGGTCCGCCGATACAGCTTCCCGCACATGCCGACATTTCGATGAAGCAGTGGTGAATCCGTCCGTTTTCGATATCGCGGAGCGCCGCCATGCAGTTTTCGATGCCGTCAATTGCCATGTAGGTGTAATTCGGGCTTTGCTCGGTCAGGGTCTTGAGGATGCCGCCGGTCGTGGGGAAGAAGCGTGCGCGGCTGTATTCGTCCGCATCCGCTTCCTGCCTCGGCGTGACGTTATGCTCCTTGAACCATGCCGTCAGCTCATCAAAGGTCAGGACGGCATCCACCAGTCCCTCATAATACTGCGCCTCGTCCTTTTTGGAGACGCAGGGACCGATAAACACGGTCTTTGCGTTGGGAATGCGGCGTTTGATGTCCTTGCAGTGCGCCTGCATGGGGGACAGGACGTCGGCAAGATAGCACAGTTCATCCGGAAAATGCTTCTGCACCAGAAGGTTGACCGAATGACAGCACGAGGTAATGATAATATCGCGCTGTTCCTCCCGCACCATGCGTTCGTATTCGTTTTTGACAATGGTCGCGCCGATGGCGGTCTCCTCCGCATCGTAGAAGCCCAGCTTTTTGAGCGCATCGCGCATGGCGTCGATGCCCACGCCCTCATAATTTGCGATAAAGGAGGGGGCAAGGCTCACGACCACGGGATCGCCGCTTTGCAGGAGCACCTTTACCTTTTCGGTCTCGTCTACGATCTGCTTTGCATCCTGCGGACATACCACAAAGCATTGACCGCACAGGATGCATTCGTTACCGATGATATATGCCTGGTTTCCCGAAAAACGGATGGATTTCACGGCGCAGTGCCGGATACATTTGTAGCAATTTTTACAGTTGGATTTCTTTAAGGTCAGGCAGTCCATAATCTTCGTACCTCATATGTCGTAAAGGTATTTGAAATTCAGATATATGTCGGCTTTGTGCGGTCAGAGCGCGGATACCACGGCTTGTTCAAAAAATTCTCCCACGGTTTCCGGTGTGACCGAATAGAAGTTATCGTCAACGGTGACGCAAACTCCCTTTTGGCAATTTCCCATACAGAAGGTGCCTGCCAGATCGACCCGATCGGTCAGATTACGCTCTGCCAGCAGTTGCTGGAGTTGCTCCACAACACGTCTGGAGCCTTTGATATGACATGAGGAACCGATGCAAACAGTAACTTTCATAACTGTTTTCCTTTCTTGTCTCAACTTACTTGACGATTCAGTCAGATTTTGTGATTCAGATATGCAAGAGAGAGTCCCATATTTTCGTATTGGACGGGAATATCATTCGGAATATTCAGGGTGCAGGGGGCGAAGCACCAGATGGCGCGGACGCCGCACTTCACCAATTGATCACTGACCTGCTGTGCCGCGCCTGCGGGAACGGCGATGACTCCGATGCCCACATTGTGCGCCCGACAGAATTCCGACAGGTCGGTCATGGGGTAGATCAGCTTTCCGGAGTGACTGGGGGTCGGTTTCGTGACCGCTATGTCAAAGGCAGCAATGATGGAAAGACCGTATTCGCCGAAGCCGCCGTAATCCAGAAGTGCCCGTCCGAGCTTTCCTGCGCCCACGATGATGACGTTTCCGTTTTTGTTATAGCCCAAAAAACTCTCCAGGGTGGCAACCAGTTCGCGGATGTTATAGCCGGTTTTCGGTCTGCCCGCGCCGCTGACCGCACCTAAGTCCTTGCGGACCTGAACCTCGCCCAGACCCAATTTCCGGGCAATGGCGGCGGCAGATATGTTTTCGGCGCGGTGCTCGGTGTTTCTGAGGTATTTCAGATACAGCGGAATTCTGCCGATGGTTGCCCGCGTCACTTCATCCTGTTTCATATGTGTCACCTCCGGACATGGTTCGTTTCATTTTGACATCCACCGACAGGGAATGTCGGCGGATGCGTGCTTGCTTATTTTCTGCGGTAATCGGGGAGCAGGCGCGGGGAAACCGCATCGGTCTCAATGCCGGCGTCGCGGCGCTCTGCGTCGAATTTTTCGATGTGGGAAAGGGTCAGACGTCCCACTTCGGTGTTCTTGGCTACCGCAGACGCGTTCTGACCTGCGTTTCTGCCGAACACGATGATGTCAAGCAGGGAGTTGCCCATCAGACGGTTACGGCCGTGGATACCGCCGACGGCTTCCCCTGCAACGAAGAGGTTTTCCACGTTGGGAGTCATGCCGTTGACGTTGATATCAAGACCGCCGTTTTGGTAGTGCAGCGTGGGGTAGACCAGGATCGGCTCACGGCGAATATCGATGCCGTAGCTTGCGAACATACGCATCATTGCGGGGATGCGCTTTTCGATGGTGCCCTCGCCACCGATCTTTTCAATCATGGGCGTATCCAGCCACACAGCCTTGCCGCTGTCGGTCTCCACGCCTTCGCCGCGGTCGGAGCACTCACGGATGATGGAGGCGGCGGCAACGTCGCGGGTCTCCAAGGGATGCATGAACACCTTACCGTCGCGGTTGACCAGCTTTGCGCCGAGCGAACGCACCTTCTCGGTGACCAGTGCGCCGAAGATCTGCTGCGGATATGCCGCGCCCGTGGGGTGGTACTGCAGTGTATCGGCATACAGGAGCTTTGCGCCTACGCGATAGCCCAGCACCAGACCGTCTGCGGTAGCACCGAAGTGGTTGGAGGTGGGGAAGCCCTGATAGTGCATGCGTCCTGCACCGCCCGTTGCGATAATGACGGTCTTGGCACGTGCGACCATCAGCTCCTTGGTCTCCATATTCATCAGGACGGCGCCCGCCGCCTTGCCGTTTTCGTCCAGGATCAGCTCAATTGCCGCAGTGAAGTCCACCACGGGAATGCCGCGATTCAGCACCTCATCCCGCAGCGTGCGCATTATCTCCGCACCGGAATAATCCTTTGCCGCATGCATTCTTTTGCGGGATGTTCCTCCGCCGTGAGTCGTTATCATAGTTCCGTCCGGAGCCTTGTCGAACTCAACGCCGAGTTCGTTCAGCCACTGAATCGCACCCGGAGCATCACACACCAGCTTTTGGAGCAGTTCGCGCTTTGCTGCAAAATGCCCTCCGCCGTATGCATCAAGAAAATGAATCGCGGGAGAATCATTCGGCTTGTCCGCCGCCTGAATGCCGCCCTCTGCCATCATGGTGTTGGCATCGCCGATGCGGAGCTTGGTCACGATCATGGTCTTAGCGCCCGCCTTGTCTGCCTCGATGGCGGCAGATGCGCCTGCACCGCCGCCGCCGATGATGAGAACATCGACGTCATAGCGGATGTCGTCCAGATCCACGTCGGATGCGCTGATGCGGCTGTGCGCTTCCAAAAGCTCGCACAGCTCATGCGGGACGGCCTCGCCCTTGTTGGGACCGATCTTGAGCGTGGAAAACTCGCTCTTTTTATAGTCGGGATGATAAGCCGCCAGCAGATCCTCTTTTTCCTTTGCCGTCATACGGGCAGGCTCATAGGCAATATTGGCGTCTCTTGCGGCTTCCACAGCCTTTAAGGATGCTTGAAATTCTTTTGCGTACATTGTGGTTACCCTCCCTTACTTCTCGATCTCGCGGTTGTTGTAAAGCTCTTTGATCTCGTCAATGGGCTTCTGCATAAGTGCTTCGATCAGCTCGGTAAAGGTACCGTCCTTGACCTCCTGCACGCGTTCTTCCAGATGCGCGGTCTTGGGGGCAAGATACTTGCCGTTCAGACGGCGCGCAAGCATGGCTACTTGCGGATGGGAAATGCCGGCGGGGCAGCGGGAAGAGCAAACGCCGCACATGACGCAGTCGAAGGATTCCTCGGCGCATTTGTCGAATTCGCCGCGCTGTGCATATGCGATGTACTGCATGACGTTCAGGCTCTGGGTGCAGCTCTTGGTGCAGGCGTTACAGCCCACGCATGCGTAGATCTCGGGGTACAGCTGCATCATGATCTGCTGGGTGGGCTTGATCTCTTCGATATCGTAGACCTGCTTGACCAGGGGGAAGAAGGGAAGGGTCGCGATGTACATATCGTTTTCGACCTTGGTCTGGCATGCAAGACAGGTCTTTAACTCTCTCTGTCCCTTAATGCGGTAAATGGTTGCGCA
>USTB01000058.1 GCA_900557635.1 uncultured Eubacteriales bacterium | reverse complement strand
TATAAGTATATCGCCACCTCGGTGGGCGGCGGTATTGCGGGACTGGGCGGTGTGTACTACATCCTTGCGTACAACTACGGCGGATGGTCCACCGCCGCAGCAGGCAGTATTCAGTCCGCCGGCTGGCTCGCCGTTGCACTCGTCATTTTCGCAGTCTGGCGTCCTCTGAACCTGATCTGGGGCTCCTACCTCTTCGGTCTGTGCTACTGGCTGTTCACGTACATTTCGGCGTTCGGCGTTACCACGTCCTCGGCGCAAAGCGCATTGATGGAGGGACTTCCGTACCTTGTCACCATCATCGTGCTCATTGTGTCCAGCATCCGCAAGAAGCGCGAGAATCAGCCTCCCGCTGCACTGGGTCTGTCCTACTTCCGCGAGGAACGGTGAGTTATGCAGAATCATCGCACGTATCCCACTGTCACGGTCACGCGCAAGGGCGAGAGCTTTATCCGCGGCGGTCACGTCTGGGTCTATGAGGGCGAGGTCGTCGCCCACGACCCCGACATTGCAAACGGTCAGATCGTTGACGTCGTCACCGAAAAGAACCGATATCTCGGAAGCGGCTTTTATAACTGCCGTTCCAAGATCCGTGTGCGCATTCTGTCGGGCAACGCCAACGACACCTTCGACACTGCGTTCTGGGAGCGCCGTGTGCGCTACGCCGTAGAATATCGCAGAACGGTAATGGGAAGCGATTTCCGCTGTTGCCGTCTCATTTTCGGCGAAGCGGACGGATTTCCCGGGCTGACGGTCGATCGCTTTGAGGATGTTTTGGTCGCCGAATGCGCCTGCCTCGGCACCGATCAGCGGCTCGATATCATATTCCGCGCCCTGCTTGACGAATTGCGTCGGGGCGGCGATGAGATCCGTATGATCTACCACCGCGACGAAGCGCCCCTGCGTGAAATTGAGGGCTTGCCCCAATTCAAGGGCTATTATGCGGCAGATGGTCTTATGACGGAGGCATCCGGTCATGTACGCATATGCGAAAACGGCGTCACATACGATGTGGACTATGTAAACGGACAGAAAACGGGCTTCTTTTTGGATCAGAAGTATAACCGTCAGGCGGTCGCACGGTACTGTCGGGGCAGACATGTACTGGACTGCTTCACCCATACCGGTGCATTCGCGCTGAACGCCGCCATGGGCGGCGCGGCGTCGGTGACGGCGGTGGATATCTCGGAGCACGCCTTGGACTGCGCCCGACAGAACGCCGCACTAAGCGGACTTGCCGAGCAGGTCACTTTCTGCCGTGAGGACGTGTTTGATCTGCTCACGCGCATGGACCGTCACGAGATCCCCTGCCCGTATGACTTTATCATCCTCGACCCTCCCGCATTCACCAAATCGGGCGCCACGCGCGACAACGCATATCGGGGATACAAGGACATCAACCTCCGTGCCATGCGTCTCCTGCCGCGCGGCGGCTATCTGGCGCCCTGCTCCTGCTCCCGCTTTATGACCGACGAGCTGTTCCGCAAAATGTTGCGGGAAGCCGCACTGGACGCCCATGTTTCCCTGCGGCAGATTGAGGGACGGCAACAAGCACCCGATCATCCGATCCTGTGGAACGTCCCCGAGACCGAGTATCTGAAATTCTACCTGTTTCAAGTCATCTGACCGTACATACAAACCCCCGACGGTATCTGCGCAACATGTAGACGCCGTCGGGGTTTATTGTAAAATTGACTTTATCCGAAAAACTGCTGCCCTTCGTCGTGTGCCCGAATCGTGTCGCGCGGGATCAATCCGAAGCTGATGCCGATGGCTTCGTTGACCTGCCGCATCACCGTGTCGTCCAGGTGACCCATTTTTTCCTTCAATCTTCGCTTGTCTATGGTGCGGATCTGCTCGAGCAGGATCACGGAATCCCGCGCCAAGCCACCCGGCTGTCTCTGGTCTCTGACCCGACAGACCTCGATGTGCGTGGGCAGCTTCGCCTTTCCCATGCGGCTTGTGATTGCCGCCGCGATTACCGTGGGGCTGTATCGGTTGCCCACATCGTTCTGTATGATAAGAACCGGTCTCAGTCCGCCCTGTTCGCTTCCCACGACCGGTGAAAGATCCGCATAAAAAATATCTCCGCGTTTTACCGTCATGATCGATGACACTCCTTCTTTTTGAACATTGATTCCCTGCCGCAGTCAACAAATAACCTTTTCCGCGGCGCTCCATCACAAACGGCGTTCCATCCGCATTCATGAACTGAATGCCGAACCTCTTCTTTACCTATATTCTGTCCCGCGTTGGGCAAAATAAACGCGGCAGGGAAATTTTTCTTTATGAGCAGTATATGCAGACGGTCGGCACGCGGTCGGCGGACGCAGTTTTTTGCGCGCGGAGTGCGCCTTCTTGGTCGTGAAGTATTTACAAACAAGGATTGATATGTTATAATTTATTATGTAATACTGTATGGTGTTGCAGTGTATTTCAAAACGGAACGCCGTCCGACGCGATCGGATGTGCGATTTTTCAGGATTTCGAGGTATTGTATGAAGTGTCCCGCCTGCGGCTACAACGAAAGCCGCGTTATCGACTCACGTCCCACAGAAAATTCAAGCATCCGCAGACGCCGCGAATGCCTTTCCTGCCAGAAGCGCTTCACGACGTATGAGGTGATCGATACCGTACCCATCGTGGTCATCAAAAAAGACAAGACGCGCGAGGTATTTGACCGCAACAAGATCATGACCGGTCTTGTAAAGTCCTGCTATAAGCGCCCCGTGACCTCGGCACAGATGGAGGCGCTGGTCTCCGAAATCGAGAGCGAATTGCAGAATTCCCTGCGCTCCGAATTTTCCACCTCCGAAATCGGCGTAATGGTCATGGATCGGCTTCGGAAGCTGGACGAGGTGTCCTACGTGCGCTTTGCCTCGGTCTATCGGGAATTTAAGGATGTGGAGACCTTTATGGCTGAATTGCAACAGCTCCTTTCCGCATCCCGCGCCAAGGGTGAATCGGACAAGTGAAAAAGCTGTTGAACGGATTGAAAAAAATCGGACGGTGCTTCCGAAACCGACGTGTGCGCATCGTTTCCGTTGTCGCCGTCGGAATGGTCGCCGCGCTTTGCGCCGTACTCTTCCTCACCCCGTTCGGCTACCGACCGATTTTCGGTGCCTATCGGCACGCCTCAACCTCCGACGTGACCGAGGGGAGCTTTTCCGCCGCCCTCGGACGTGCGTTGAAGAGCAACATGATGTACTGCATTGACGCCGTACCCGAAACCGAGGAACAGTACGGCATGTTAGTCTCCCTTGCCCGCTATCTCGACGAAAACAAGGGACTTAGCTATATCGGCATTGATATCGGATATTGCGTTGCCGAGCTGTTCAATTTGTATGTGGAATCGGGAGAAGAGGAATATCTCGACGTGGCGCTCGCTTCCC
Source organism: uncultured Eubacteriales bacterium (assembly GCA_900557635.1). Next base: position 2,656 of record USTB01000058.1, on the reverse strand, counting down.
TTCCCGAGGAATCCCGTCCGCTTTACCGCACTTTCTGCGAGGGACTGCGCAATTATAACAGCGAGACCAAGCATGCGATCCGCGTGTTCGGCTGGAACAACGATTCCGATTCCCACGTGATCTATACGTATGTCAGCCACCTCATTTCGGTTTCCGGCATCGTGCATGAGGGCTTAGCGGAACAGATTTATTCCCTGCTTGTAGAGCCGGTGGACAGCATTACCTATCTCTTCTTCCTGAATCAGTCCTATCAGGTCTACTCCTCACTGTACCACGGCTATTTCCGCGGCAATTACCTGTATTTTTCCCTTGCCATGGAGCATTGCACCAAATATCTGGAAAGCAACGACAGCTCCACGACCTCTGCCGAGCGGCAAGCCACCGTGGCACAGCTCGTAGACCGTTTTCCGCGCGGCACCTATCTGCTCCTGTCCGAGGACACCGCGCTTTTGGAAAACGCGCCGTCTGCAAACTCGTCCTACCGTAACCGCGCACTGCAGATCCGTGTGTCCCGAAACGACCCGCGCTTGGGCGAGGGAGTGTACCTTCTGAATAATGAGGCACTTTATCCGTCAGCCTCCCGCATGGCATCCCTATGCCGCTTCTTCGGCACGGATTTTGACCTGACCCTGTACGACCCCGAAACGAAAGGAACTGTAAGTCTGATATGGAATCGTTGACCGTGGCAAACGCATCCAACGCTCTGCAAAAGCAGGGCTGTAATATGATCTTTCCCTGTTCTCTGTTCCGTGAGGCGGACGGCATCCGCGCAGAGGTATATCCGGAATTTGAGCCGATCCTGCGCGATTTCTGCGCACAGCTTCACACCGACCTCTTTACGCCCGCAAATCTGCAACGACTTCATGAGCGGTTTGCAAATGCGGTGTGCACCGAAGGCTATCTGCCCGGGAATTACGACCCCAAGCACCATCTGCTTGTCTACACCGCCGACCATACCATCCCGCAGGACCGCAAATTTCCGATATACGGACAGGAGGCATGGGACGAATACCCCGATACCACGGGCTTTGAGCCGGACGAGGGCGCGGTGAGCCTTGCCATCGTGCAGGACGACGCCATTGTGTCGGCGGCGGGCGAAAATCTCATTTTACGCAACGGCAATCTTGCCGAAATTGCCGTAGTGACCACCGATGGCTACCGTTTTCGGGGGTACGGCGCATTTTTGGTGCGCGCATTGGCAAACGCCCTCACGCCCGACGGACTGATCGCGGTGTACAAGACCGACATCGACAACACCCCGTCCCAAAAGACCGCCGTCCACGCAGGCTTTGCCCTGACCTCCGAGGAGTACCACTTCTGCTATACCCGAAAGGATTGATTACCGTTGGCATTTGACTCTTTTATGACCGCCGCATGTGCATGGGAGCTGAAAAATCTGCTTCTCGGCGCGCGTGTGGAAAAGGTACAACAGCCCGAAAAGGACGAGATCGTCCTGCTCATGCACCGTGACCGTACCAACCGCCGTCTCGTGCTGTGCGCCTCACCCGCAAGCGCCCGCGTTTCGGTCACGGAGCGGCAAAAGGAAAGCCCGCTCAGCGCACCCATGTTCTGCATGCAGTTGCGCAAGCACCTTGGCGCATCGCGCCTCACCGAGATCGTTCAGCCCGACTTTGAGCGTGTCCTTCGCTTCACCTTCGAGGGCTACGACGAAATGGGTTTTGCGGCAAAGCGATATCTGATCTGCGAGATCATGGGGAAATATTCCAATGTCGTGCTGTGCGACGAAAACGATAAAATTTTAGGCGTGCTCCGTCCCGTCGATTTTTCGACAAGCCAGAAGCGCCAGCTCCTGCCGGGCATGACCTATCACATGCCGCCGTCGCAGGATAAAGCCGATCCCCGAAGCGTCACACGCGAGACGTTTTGCACCGCATTTTCGGCAGACGCGGGCGAGGTGTCGCCCGATCGGTTTCTTCTAACCCGCTATCGCGGACTTTCTCCGCTCACGGCACGGGAGATCGCATATGAAGCGGGAGCGCCGCAGGACGCCGAACGCCTGTTCGTCTGCGGTCGAACGTCTGCAAAACGAAGCGTTTGTGCCCGTTCTTCTGATACAGGACGGTCGTCCGTTTGAATATTCCTGCCTCCCCGTGCGCCAGTACGGCGACAGCGTCACCGTGCGCACCTACGGCACCTTCGGCGCGATGCTCGACGACTTTTTCGCCGAGCGCGACCGTGTGGATCGCATCCGTCAGCGCGCGTCCGACCTGATCCGTCTGCTCGGCAACGCAAAGGCTCGTCTGGAAAAGAAGATCCATCTGCAAATGCACGATCTGGCAGAGTGCGGCCATGCCGAGGAATACCGCAAGACGGGCGATCTGATTACCGCGAACCTTTATCAGATCAGCCGCGGTGCGTCCGAGATCACCCTGACCGACTATTACAGCGACGAGCTACCGCAGGTGACGGTTCGCCTCAATCCGCGTCTCACGCCCTCACAGAACGCACAGCAATACTACAAAAAGTACACCAAGGCACAAACGGCACAGCGGGAGCTGACCCGCCAGTGTGAACTGGCGCGCAGTGAGCTACTGTATCTGAGCACGGTGGAGGACGCGCTGATGCGTGCCGTCGGTGAAGCGGATTTAGAGCAGATACGCACCGAGCTCGCCCAGGCGGGATACGGCTCGCACCA
>USTB01000057.1 GCA_900557635.1 uncultured Eubacteriales bacterium | reverse complement strand
CCATAATGTTTGTCCTCCTCATTTATTAGGCGTTCGTGCAAGTGTTGACATCACCGCAGAGGACCGCCCATTCACAGACTTGATTAGTTTACCACAAAACCGTGCAGAATGCAAGCAAAACTTTCATTTTTTCTTCGGAAAACGAATGGGAACGCGGAATGTGATTTTTTTGTGAATTTCTGTCGGACTGGGTGCTTTTTCACGGGAGCTGTGCTATAATGACCGGAGAAAATGCTGATTTGAGGGACTGTTATGAAACAAAAATCCAAGCAGCCGCATCTGCGCGTCTATCGCCAGATCCCGATGCTGCAGGCAGACCCGGCAGAGGGCCTTTCTCCGCAGGAGATCAAGCTCCGGCAGAGCAACGGCCTGAGCAACATTATGCCGCCGTCCAATACGAAGTCCGAGGGGCAGATCATCAAGGAGAACGTCCTGACGTTCTTCAATCTGATCTTCCTGGTGCTGGCTCTGTGCCTGTGCCTTGTCGGCTCGTTCAAAAATCTGATGTTTCTGCTCGTCGCTGTGGCTAACACAGTCGTCGGCAGCTTTCAGGAGATCCGCGCTAAGCGCGCCGTCGATAAGCTGACGCTCGTCGCGGCGGGAACGGCGAAGGCCATCCGCTCCGGCCAGCGCGTCTCCGTGCGGACGGATCAGCTTGTCCGCGATGACATCGTGGAATTTGCGGCGGGCGACCAGATCTGCGCGGACGCTGTCGTGCGCGACGGCCAGCTGCAGGTCAATGAATCGCTCCTGACCGGCGAGGCCGATGCCATTCTGAAAAATCCGGGAGACACTCTGAAGTCCGGCAGCTTCGTCATCTCCGGCCGCGCCCGTGTGCAGCTGACGCATGTCGGCTCGGAGAGCTATGCGGCAAAGCTGGCGGCCGAGGCGCGGCGCAATGTCCGCTCTACAAAGTCCGAGATGATGCTCTCCCTGACAAAGCTCATCACGGTCGTCGGCATCGCGCTCATCCCGCTCGGCATCATCCTGTTCCTGCGTCATTTCCTGTCCGTGTTCCAGGGCCTGCCGCTGCGCGACTCCGTGGAATCCACGGTCTCGGCCCTGATCGGCATGATCCCGGAGGGCCTTTACCTGCTGACGAGCGTCGCCATCGCGGCCAGCTGTCTGAAGCTCTCGCGCAAGCGCGTGCTCGTGCAGGATATGAACTGCATCGAGACGCTGGCCCATGTGGACGTGCTCTGCGTGGATAAGACCGGCACGATCACGGAGCCGAAAATGACCGTCGATGACATTGTTCCCTTACAGCCGGAGCGCTATATCGCCGACGATATCCGCATGATCATGGCCGATTACGTCTGCGCCATGCAGGACGACAACGACACCATGGCCGCGCTGCGGCGATATTTTACCGGACAGTCCATGCAGACGGCGATTGACGCCGTGCCGTTCCGGTCGGCGAAAAAATACGGTGGTGTGTCATTCCACGAGGACGAGACGTATCTGCTCGGTGCACCGGAAATTCTGCTGGCGAACTGCCCGGAAAAGGAGCAGTATCTGCCGCTGGCGGAGGAATGGTCGGCGAAGGGCTGCCGCGTGCTGCTGCTGGCGCTTTACGACGGGAAGCTGTCGGACGAAGCGCTGGACGCAGAAATGATGCCGCTGGCGCTGATCCTGCTGAGCAACAAGATCCGGCCCGAAGCGCCGCAGACGTTCTCCTATTTTGCGCAGCAGGGCGTGCGCACGAAGGTCATTTCCGGCGACAATCCCCTGACTGTTTCGGAGGTCGCGCGGCGTGCCGGGATCCCGGACGCGGAGAAATTTGTCGACGCGCGGACGCTCAAAACGGACGCGGAGCTTGCGAAGGCGGCGGAGGACATGACCGTCTTCGGACGCGTCACGCCGGATCAGAAAAAGAAGCTCGTCGCAGCCATGAAGCGGGCGGGGCACACGGTCGCCATGACCGGCGACGGCGTGAACGACGTGCTGGCGCTGCGCGAGGCAGACTGCTCCATCGCCATGGCCTCCGGCTCGGGCGTCGCGTGTCAGGCATCGCATATCGTGCTGCTTGATTCGCAGTTTTCCGCCCTGCCGTCCGTCGTGGCGGAGGGCAGGCGCGTGATCAATAATATCGAACGTTCCGCCGCGCTCTTCCTCGTAAAGAACATTTTCTCCCTGTTTCTGGCGCTCATCACCATCAGCGTGGGCGTTGCTTATCCGCTCCAGCCCGTGCACCTGACCCTCATCAATATTTTCACCATCGGCATCCCGTCCTTCTTCCTTGCACTGGAGCCGAACGAGAACCGTATACGCGGTCAGTTTATGAGCTCGGTTCTGTACCGCGCCGCGCCGTCGGGCTTTACAAATGTGTTCCTTGTCGGATTTGTGCTTGCGTACCGTGAGCTGTTCCATATGGATGCAGGGGAGGTTGGAACCGTTTCCGCCATTTTGATCGGCTTTGTGGGTATGATGATGCTGTACCGCGTGTGTCAGCCCTTCAACCTGATGCGGCGCATCCTCTGGATCGCTTTGCTTGTCGGTCTGACCGTGAGCTGTTTTGTGAGTTCGGTGTTCACCTCGGACGTCATTCTGTCGCGCCTTTCCGTGCAATCCATATTGGTCCTGCTCACCTTCCTGCTCATGGCATATCCCGTGATGCGCGTCCTGTCCGATCTGGAAAAGAAGGCGGAGGTGCTGTATCACCGCGCCGTTGCCCGCCTCAAGCGCTTTGCTGCAAAGTGCTGATCCGCGCGCATTTCAGGAAAACTCATGTTATTTACCGTTCCTGGCGCAGACAATGCGGCAGGAGGCTTCATTCATTCGTCCCGAAAGGGCAAAGGAATTCACTATGGCTTATCCGAATGTTTTGTATACGTCGAGCCAACGCAAGAATACGTCATATGTATCAACCCTGTGCAATGATCTGCGCTTGGCGGAGCTGTTTCCCCTCCTGTGTTCGCACCCCGAATTGGGCGGCGCGTGCTTTCCTGCGGATATTGCGGCACGGCATGAGGTGTTTTGCGCCCTTGCGGCAGACGAAACTCTTGTCGCCGAGCTGACCGAGCTTCAGGATGAAATGGAGGAGATCTGCCGCCTGCACAGTCTTATGACCGCCGCGCACTGTGAGGAGGAGCGAACGGTGCTGTTTTTCCTCCTGCACCGACGCCTGTGGCATTGGACGGGGAAAGCCGCAAACTGCCGCATACAGGGTACGTTTTTTGACGCATTTGTACGCCTGTTTTCCGACCTCTCCGCATCCGAGGACTATGCGGCGATGAAGCGTGACCTTGATGCGCTGGACACCGCGACCGGCCCTCTTTTCCGCTACAGTCTCAAGCTCACGGGAAAAACACGGGATACGGGAAGTCGCGTGACCTTGTCCGCCGCCGTGCCCGAGAACTTTTCGGAGCGGCTCTCCCGCTGTGCGGTGCAGTTGGGCATCGGGCTGTCGGAGGAAAAGTCGGTATGCGACCCCGATCCGTATCAGATCACGGGACTTTTGTCTCTTTACCCCGAGGTGTTGCAGACACTGCGCGCCTTTGCCGTGCGGTACGGTGACTTTTTTGACGACAGTGTGTATTCCTATGCCGATCAGCTCTCCTTCTATTTGCAGGCATACGCTCTGACGCGTCGGCTTGCCGCATGCGGCATTCCCACCGTTCTGCCCCGCCTCACCACGCCCGATGTGGACGGTGCCGCAGTCCTTTCGCTCAGAGAAGCATATGATATCTCGCTCCTGACGCGCGGCGTGACAGAGATTGTGCCGAATGATGTGACTCTGGACGAAACCGATCCCTTTTATTTCGTGATCGGCGCGAACGGCGGCGGCAAGACCACATTTCTGCGTGCCGTGGGCATCTGCGCCTATTTTGCCATGCTCGGCGTTCCCGCGCCGTGCCGCGAGGCGACTCTGTGCGAATTGGGCGGTGTTGTCTCCCATTTTCCCGCCGACGAGCGCTTTGCGGCGGACGGACGCTTTGCCGATGAGGAACGGCGCGTGGAACTGATGCTTTCCGCCGTCACGGGCAGGGCGCTTGTTCTGCTCAACGAGACATTTTCCACCACCACCGACGAAAAGGCATCCGCCAAGACCGAGGCGCTGGCGCATCGCATACGGGAGAGCGGAAATTTCGGGCTGTACGTCACCCATCAGCACGCCGCAGCATCGTCCGAATTTCCGTCCCTGTGCGCCGAGGTCGTGTCGGATGATTGTCACAGCCGTACCTTTAAGATCCATAGATCAAGTGAGGCGACAGCCTCGTTCGCACAGGACATTCTACGCAAATATCGCCTGACCGAGGACGATCTCCTGCGTCGTTTTGCGGGAGACGGAAAAGGGAAGGAGGCGTAAACCGATATGAAATTTTCACTGTTGTATGCCGTGCCGGAGGAACAGAACGAGGTCGCGTCCGACGTGCGGTACGAAATGTCGCTCGACCGCACCGCCCGTGCCTTTTGCGGGGACGGCGCGCCGACCGAGGCATTTCTGCATGTTCTGAGCCGTCCCCTCCTGCGCGTGGAAAATATCGTGCACAGGCAGGAGATATACCGCGATTTTATCGCAGATCCCGCCTTGTTCGATGAGCTGAAGGTGGCGTTTCACCGCTATGACCGCATCCGCGGCGATTGGCTCGAGCTTCGCTCGGGCGTGCAGGTACCTCCCCCCGATGCCGATTGCGGCGTCCTCCTGAACCGCGCGTTCGCTTCCCTCAAGGTCACAGCCGTGTTTCCGCGCACGCTTCTGTCCTTTTATGAGAATTTTGAAGATATCCTGACCCGCCATCCCGTGCAGTCCTCCTGCCTTACCGCCATGCGTGATCACTGCGCCGCCATGCGAAGTAACCGTGCCTTGGGCGAGGTGGCGGATATTGCCGCGCGCTTCCGTTATCACGAAGCCGAGGATTATCATTTTTCGGTTTTGGTGTCGCTTGACGACAGTCTGCGTGTCTGCGCCTGCGATCTGACCGATATCGTGGAGGGCAAGTCGGATAAGGAGAAAAAATCGCTTCTGCGCACCCTTCTGCAAAAGAAGGATGCCGTGCCGTCCGTCGTACTTGACGACGGCGCCGAGGACGGTTGCCGCCGCCTGACCGCCGATGCGCTCTCCCGCATCGACCGTATGCTTGCGGCTATCACCGACGGTGTGTATGAGACATTTTCCGGACTGTCCCGCGAGATGCAGTTTTACGATGCCGCCATTGCCTATGCGGCGCACCTCACCGAATGGGGCATGCCGCTCTGCTTCCCGAAAACGGAGGATACCGCGTGCGATATCACGGAGATTCACGGCTTGCAGGATCCGTTTCTTGTGCTCGAGGGCATTCCGTCCGAGCGCATCGTGGGGAACGACGTCTCCATGCAGGCGGGCGGCAGTATGCTCATCTGCGGCGATAACTCCACGGGCAAAACCGTGTTTCTGCGCGCGCTCGGCACGGCACAGCTCTTTGCACAGGCGGGGCTTCCGATTTGCGCCGAGGACGCGCGTCTTTCGGTGCGGTGCGGCATTTTTGCGCATTTTTCGTCGGCGGAGGAGGATGACCGTTCGGACTCTCCTGCGGGACGCTTTGAGGGCGAGGTGCGCGAGATCGCCGCGATCATGGACGCTGTCCGTCCGCATTCCCTCGTCCTGCTCAACGAGACCTTCCAGACCACGGCATACCGCGAGGGCGCGCAAGGAATCTATCCCATTTTGTGCGCACTGGAGCGCTTGCATTGCCGCTTCGTCTTTGTGACCCACCTCTCGGAGGCGGCTTCTATGGTGCGGCAGGGAAACACTCCCATCTCCCTGTATTGCTCGGGCGATGCGGCGCATCCGTTCCGTATCGAACGGGTGGGCGGCGACGTGTGACCTGTAGTTTTTTAACGTACCCGCATGAATCAACACAAAAATGTGTCGGTTGTCTTTGTACATCCGACACATTTTCCTTTTCTGCCGCGCATAGGCACACCTTGAAACGCATATTCGTTGAAAAATCATTCATTAAAATCGCGAAAAACTATTTCAAACTGCGAATTAGTTGCTACAATAAAGTCATATCATATCATATTATGATCCAAAAAGGGAAACATGTCATCTTCATCGGGGCGCGTCCCCATTCGCAACGCAAACAGCCCATTTCTTATTGCAATTTGATCGAAGGAGCGAACAAACATGAACGCAGACCAGTTGATGGTACCTGTATACATCAACGAAAAAATAGTTCTGGATATGCTTGCCATTGTTGAAGATGGTTTTTCTACAGTAAGTCAGGTAAGCTATACTGAACACAAAGAAAATAGCAATTCTCAAAAGCTTGAAGCAGGAGTTTCTA
>USTB01000056.1 GCA_900557635.1 uncultured Eubacteriales bacterium | reverse complement strand
AACCGCGCGCGCCCCGACGCGGGGTGCGAAGTCTGCACAGACCCCCTTAAACGGACATATCACGCCTTGATTTCATCCGCAAGACAAATAAAAGCGGGCACGGCACGCAGGATCGATCGGATCGTGTGCGCCACCAAAAAAGCCTCCCGCATCAGGGAGGCTTTTTTGATGGCGTATCGGCATGCCGATACACGGTAATCACAGTTTACGGTAACAGAGCAGGGCGAAATCCGCGTCAGTTTCCAGAGAGGAAAGCGTGGAGAGTTTTTTCATATCCTCGGGCGAGGTCTTATGAAAATAGGGGGTCATGGTGAACAGGCTGAGGATATCCTCCGTGGACGGCAATGTGATCCGTCGACGGATATCCGTGCGCTCGGGCGCGGCAAAGCCTGCTATCTCCCGATGCTGTACGCGGTTCGGATACGGTTCGCGGTAGACCGCCTGCTTCAGCGAAAACAGGTGCTGTTCCAGCGGAATGGCATACAGGAGAACGCCGTCGGGCTTGAGCACGCGGTGATATTCCCGATCCGCCAAGGGAGAGAAGATATCCACAACGATATCAACGCTGTTATCGAGCAGGGGAATCGCATTGACCGACGCCGCCGCAAAGCGGACGTTGGGATATGTACGTGCGGCAAGCGCCAATGCGTTTTTGGAAAGATCGACCCCGAAAACGCGGCAGTCCCCCGCCTTTTCGCGAAGCGTCCGTTCGAGCCTTCCCGTATAGTAGCCCTCGCCGCACCCTGCGTCCAGCACAACACAGCCGTCATGCGCATACCGCAGAGCCTCCCGACACACGGCGTCCGCCAAGTGGTTATAGTAGCCCTTTTGCAGAAAGTCGCGGCGCGCCGCGATCATGGGGCGGTCGTCTCCGTGGCGGTCACGTCCGGAGGGCGGCAGAAGATTGACATAGCCCGAGCGGGCGACATCGTAGGAATGTCCGTTTTCGCACCGCCACGTCCGTTCGGCGGGGACGAGCAGTGCGCGGCATATGGGGCAGGAGAAAAATGTCATGGTATCACCTGTTTTTGTGTGGAAATATTGCTGACGGATCGGGGTGCTTTGGCGGCTTCGGTCGGATCTGCGTCGGTGCGTCGGTGCGTCAGTGCGCCGACGTATCGGGGCGGATACTGACGGCATTTCCCACCGTCGATACCACACGCGCCATGTCGCCCGGCTCCACCACCGTCCCTTCGGCAAGGACAGCGTCATACAGCGCGCCGTTCCAGCGCACCTTGCCCATGCCGTACACCGACACGGTGTACACCGCAAGTACGCAGCTTCCGGGCGGCGGAAGCACCGATCTGCGTCGGCGGAACACCGTAAAGCGCAGCAGGAGCACGACGACGGAGACGGCGAAGAAGAGAAGCGCCTGACGGTATGCCGTCCGATCAAAAAACGAGAAGATCAGTGCGGCAAGACTGCCCGGTATGAGGCAGAGCGGCACGCGGCTGTGCCATGCGCCCTCGCAGATGACGCAGAGCACGGCGATGGCAAGCCACAGATAAGGAAGAAGCGAGGTCAGAAAAAAGACAGACGTTGCGGAACTGCCGGTCATACGGAATCGCTCCTTTGCAAAATCATTTTTCGGATCGCGGTGCGGCGAAAGTCAGACCCGCTTTTGCACAGGCATGTGTGCGGTGTCCGCATCCGTGTAAAGAGGTCAGCTGGCGTAACGGACGGCCTCGATCCCGTTAATGTGCACCGATGTGCCGTCCGATAACAGCTCAAAGACCTGGGGAGACACGCCGCCGCTCGAAATATCGCGGCGGAAGGTGCCGTCATTTCTCATGATACTGTAGGATACCGTAAAGAGATAGCGGGTCAATCCGGCATATTCTCCCTCGGTGATCTCGGTTTCCAGAGTCTTTGTGACCTTTATATCGTATACCCGTTGCATGGTGAAATATTCAGGAAGCTGTGTGTCGGCGCGGTATTCCTCGGTGAACAGGGTCGCATAGCCTGCGGCATCGCCGTGCATCAGCGCGGAAAAATAGTTCAGGAACAGCTCGCCCACAATACCCGCCTCGTTGCGCTCCTCGGTCAGGATCATGCCCTCGGCGCCGTTAAAAAAGTACAGGTAGCGATCCTCGTCCAGCCATGCCTCGTCCGTGAAAATATCCACATCGGGCTGTGGCTCATAGAAGCTCAGATTGCGATTGTCGGTCACATAGGTCAGATCGCGCGGATCGTTTTGTGCGGGATCCCCGGTCATCCGCAGAACGATCTCCAGTGCCGTGATAAGGATCGCCGCCGCGATCAGGCAGATGAGAAGAATGCGCATCATGCGTCGTCGGCTCTTTTTCCCGTCGCGTGCAGTGCGGTTGTCGGTGCGGCTCGGCGTTCGGTTCGGAATGCGGTTCTTCGCACAATTTGAGGTCTGCGGCGCGGCTTGTCCGACGTTCGGATCGGTTTTCCTGTTTTGCAACGGATTGCCCTCCTCGGCATATCGATGGATCGGCACCGTCAGTGCCGATACTACAGTTTATAATACCACACTCCGGTGAAAATTGCAAGACGGACAGCGTGTACGGCGCGAGATTTTCGGAACAGCCTCAAATGCCGCCCGCGCATTTCGTTAAAAAATCGTGAACGACCGTAAAGTGCTTGAATCGCCCGACGGCATGTGGTAAAATAGACACATAGATGCAAAATTCGCAGATGCGCCGCAGTGCGCAAAAGCTGAGGTGATTTTATGGACGGCAACAGTCGAAGTATGTATACGGGGTTTCTGCCAAACCGAAGGACTGTCTGTCGCGCGTCCGTAGATCGTTGCGTTGTGACCGCCCTTGCTTCGTTGTGAATAGAGGTGCCGCACGGAGGATCTGACGTGTCGTGCCGCCCAAATGACAGAGACCCATTGTCCGAAACCGAAACCTACACCCCCGATTTTTACAAACGGGAACGGTGCATCCGGTCAAATTGCGGCAATGGTATTTTTTTGCCCTTTTTGCCGCAGACGGGGTGCACGTCCGACGTCGGGGAGAAACGACAAGGGAGGCAATCGCACAATGAGTGAAATGAAAAATACCGAAGCGGTAACGGTGTCACAGCCCAATTACAGCGCGGAGATCATCGCGGCAATGCGAGAGGGGCTGACACCCAAGAAAATGCAGGAAAAGGTGCTGTCCTACCACGAAAAGGACATTGCCGAAGCCCTGCCGCAATTGACCGACGAGGAACGCACCCGTCTGTTCCGCATTCTGGACGCCGACAGCCTGGCGGACATTTTCCAATATATTGACGACCCCACGCCCTGCCTGCGGGATCTGGGTATCCGCAAAAAGGCGGAGGTGCTTTCCCGCATGGAGCCGTCGGTTGCCGCTGAGATCCTGCAGGGACTGTCGCGCGAGGAACGGGAGGCTCTGGTCGAGCTGATGGATCCCGACGCGCGCTCCGAGATCGTCATGCTCAACTCGTTCGACGACGACGAGATCGGCAGTAAGATGTCCACGAATTATGTCGCCATTCACGACACCTGCACCGTCAAGCTCGCCATGTCCGAGTTGATCCGTCAGGCGGCGGAAAACGACAATATCACCACCCTGTACGTCATCGACAAAAACGGCACGTTCTGCGGCGCAATCGACTTAAAGGATCTGATCATTGCGCGCGAGGGAACGTCCCTGAGCGATATCACCACATTTTCCTATCCTTATGTGTATGCAAAGTCCTCCGTTGAGGCATGCATGCCGCAGTTGACCGATTATTACGAGGACTCCATTCCGGTATTGGACAATGATAACAAGCTCATCGGCGTGGTCACGGCGCACGATCTCATCGGCGTGATGGAGGACGAGCTGAACGAGGACTATGCAAAGCTGGCAGGCTTGACCGCAGAGGAGGATCTGGGTGAACCGATCCGCCGCAGTGTCCGCAAGCGTCTGCCGTGGCTCGGCATTCTTCTGCTGATGGGATTGGGCGTCTCCGCTACCGTGGGACTGTTTGAGTCCATCGTGGCACAGCTCCCCGTGATCATGTGCTTCCAGTCCCTCATATTGGACATGGCGGGCAACGTAGGTACGCAATCCCTTGCCGTCGCCATCCGCGTACTGGTGGACGGACAGCTCACGGGCAGGCAAAAGGCGTTTTTGGTCTTTAAGGAAGCGCGCGTGGGCATTTTCAACGGTCTGATCATGGGCATCCTGTCCTTTGCGGCGATCGGCGGCTATCTGTGCCTCACGGGCAACGCTCCCGCCTTTGCGTTTGCCGTGTCGGGCTGTCTCGGCCTTGCCATGCTCTCGGCGATGTTCATTTCCTCCCTGTCAGGCACGGTCATTCCCCTGTTTTTCCGCAGGATCGGTATCGACCCCGCCGTGGCATCCGGTCCGCTGATCACCACGGTCAATGACTTAGTCGCCGTCATTTCCTATTACGGTCTGGCTTGGCTCATCCTCATCAATTTGCTCCACCTAGCATAAGCATGGAAGGGCAATCCTCCCGAAATGCCGCGCGCCTGTGCAAAATGCGCAAAACGAGATGTGACAGAACCGTTGACATTTTTCATGTTTTATCTGCATTTTTTTTGAAAAGTGCTTGCAAGTTTTGCGCGCATATGCTATACTCAGCACAGAAACCATCTGACGCGAAACGCAAGGCGACACCGCAGTGATTCCGAAGGTATCCCGCCCTTTGCGCAGTGTTCGCGAATTATATGAGAAGGAGAACCGTTCCATGAAAAATTGCCCTAACTGCAATACCGCAAACGAAGATCAGAGTGCGTTCTGCTCCAATTGCGGTCAGTCCCTTCAGGATACGGCAGTCAAGTCCGCCGCGCCCGAAAACGCCGCACCTGCTTGCGATGCCGCCCCCGCGGAAAAGATTCAGGCAGAAACCGTTGAGGTTGCCTCCGAACCCGCAAAATCTCCGCTCGATACCGTGCTCGGCTATGCGAAAAAGTATGCAAAGTTTATTGTAGCCGGCGTTGCGGCACTGCTGGTGATCATCATTGCCGTCAACCTCTTCACCCCTGCCAAGTTCGATCTGCTCGAGCACAGCATGTCTTATGTCCGCAATGACGATGCTACCCTGATCCTGTTCGACGGCAAGGATGCCGTTCGGGTTGATGAGCGCGTCTATCCCAGCGCAAACGCCTCTCAGACCGCATGCATCTACACCACAGATGACGATACGCTTTATTTTGTAAAGCTGGGCAACAAAAAGCCCACGAAGATCGCGGACGATGTAAGCGGTGCATATTTCGCGCTGAACGGTGACTGCGTGATGTACTATGTGGAAACCGACGACGGCAAAGATCTTTATGTCACCGAGCTGGGCAAGTCCCCCAAGAAGGTCGATTCCGATGTTCAGAGTGCCGCCGTTTCCCCCGACGGCAAGACCGTGGTATACCAAAAGGACGATGAGCACTACGTTTATAACGGCAAATCCTCTTCTTTGGATATCAGCCGCGAAGCAAGTGTGGAGCTTGTGTCAGACGGTGCCAAGTACATCTACTACACCAGATCCGGCGCCACCTATATCCTCAAGAATAAAAAGAACGAGGTGAAGCTGGGCGACGGCGTCACTCCCGTTATGCTCAACCGCGATTACAGCGAGTGCCTGTACACAAAGGACGGCTCCACCTATCTGTCGGTCAACGGCAAGGACGGCGAAAAGCTGGTCAGCGACGGATCCGCCTACCTGTATCCCGGGAACATGCGCCGCCTCCCCCGCACCCTCATCGGCGGTATCATCCGTACCTCCGACAAGGGACTCTACCGCGTAGGCAAGAATCAGGATAAGACCACGAAGATCGGACCGCGCAATGCCTACCCGACCATGGCAGAGGACGGCGAATCGATCGGCTACTACAAGAGCAGTTCCATCTACCGTCAGACCAACCTCAAGAAAGAGGTTGATGAGCCCAAGGCGCTCAACCGCGATTACGACGTCAACGATGTTGCGTATTCCTCCGATCTGAAGAAGATCTACTTCACCGACAATTCGGACGATCTGTACTACGTGAACGGCAACGGCAAGCCCAAGAAGATCACCTATGACGTCACGGACATCTATGCGGGTCTTTCCGACGGTGAGTTCTTCGTGATCAAAGATAACGAGCTGTACTATTCCAAGAACGGCTCCGATTTGAAGAAGGTTTCCGGTCTGAACGGCGATTTCGACAGCATCAGCGTTAAGGCAAAGCACATCATTGTCGAAACCGATGAGGCATACTACCGTTGCACCTCCGGCAACAAGTTCAAGAAGATCTGCGACAAATAAGGATACGCAGGGAGTACGCGGGGCGCCGCCCCGAACCCCGGTCAAGGACCTTTTGGGAAAGGTC
>USTB01000055.1 GCA_900557635.1 uncultured Eubacteriales bacterium | reverse complement strand
CGCGATGAAGCCTTGACATTTCAAAAACCTACTGCTATAATAGGTAAAACGGTCGGAGGTATGCGGGAATATGAAAATTACCGATATTATCGGCGGAAAACGACCCAGCCTGTCCTTTGAGGTCTTTCCGCCCAAAACCAGTGATTCCTTTGAGAGCGTGAGCGGTGCGGCGGCAGAAATCGCACAGCTTTCCCCCTCGTATATGAGCGTCACCTACGGCGCGGGAGGCGGTACCTCCGATTATACCGTGGCGATCGCGGCAAAACTGAAAGCAATGGGTGTGACCCCCTTGGCGCACCTGACCTGCATTTCCTCCACCCGCGATCGGGTACACAGCCAGTTGGAACAGCTCCGCGCGAACGGGATCGAGAACATTCTCGCCCTGCGCGGCGACATTCCGCAGGACGGAAACTGCCCCGGCGTGTACCGTTACGCCAGTGAACTGACGCGCGAGATCTGCGATTTCGGCGGCTTTTGCGTGGGCGGAGCATGCTACCCCGAGAAGCATCCGGACAGTGCGGACAGTGCCGCAGACATCGAGGGCATCCGCAAAAAGGCGGACGCGGGTTGCTCGTTCCTGACCACGCAGATGTTTTTTGACAACAACATTCTCTACAACTATATGTACCGTCTCCTCCGCGCAGGGATCGACCTTCCCGTGGTCGCCGGCATCATGCCCATTACCAACGCGCGCCAGATCCAACGCATCTGCTCCATCTCGCAGAACACCCTGCCACAGCACTTTTTGCGTATTGTGGATCGCTACGGCGACAATCCGTCTGCAATGAAGCAGGCAGGTATCGCTTATGCGACGGAGCAGATCATCGATCTGTACGCAAACGGGATCAATGCCGTTCATGTGTACTCCATGAACAAGCCCGACGTGGCACGGCAGATCCGCGACAACCTTTCGGAAATCATCAAATGACGTACACGGATTTACACTACGGGACCGTTTCCCGAGACGAGGTGCAGATCTCCGAAAAAGAAGCCTCCGCACGGCTCGGCTATCCCTACGATCCGCAGGACGCCGATCTGCGCCGCTGTCTTGATAAGGTGCTGAGCGCCGCCGACTTCCGCTACGCATGGCGGCCGTGCCCCGTTTCGGTTTCGGGCGATGTGTGCGACCTCGGCATGGGACAGTGGAACAGCCACAGTCTGGCACGGAATCTGGCGGGATGCGAGAGCGGAATCATTCTGTCGGTCACGGCGGGAGCGGGCATCGACCGCCTTTGGGAGCGCGAGCGCTTAGTGAACGTGCGGGACGCCTTCCTGTGCGACGCGCTGGCATCCGCCGCCATCGAGGCAGTGTGCGATATCGCACAGGCGCTTGCAGTTCGGGAAAGGGCGCACCGTCCGCGCTTCAGCCCGGGCTACGGCGATCTGAGTCTTGCGGTACAGCCTGCGGTTCTGGATTGGTTGCAGGCATCGGTCACACTCGGGATCCATCTGGACGGATCCCTGTTCATGCACCCCATGAAATCCATCACTGCCATCATAGGAGTGTTACCATGAGATCAATTTTGTCAGAGATCCGCCGAAAGCGTCTGTATTTTGACGGCGGTACGGGCAGTATCCTGCAGGAAAGAGGTCTGCCTGCCGGTATGCCGCCCGAGCTTTGGAACACGGAAAAGCCGGAACAGATCACCGCACTGCATCGGGAGTATCTGGAGGCGGGTTGCCGCATTCTGAAAACGAACACCTTCGGCGTCAACTGCCGAAAATATGAAAACTGGAAAGAGCTTCTGCACGCAGGGATCGCCTGTGCCAAGGATGCGGCACAGGCATATCCGGACGCTTATGTGGCGCTGGATATCGGCCCGAGCGGACATCTTTTGGAGCCGCTCGGCGACTTTCCGTTTGACGATGCGGTGGAAATGTACGCCGCCACCGTGCGCGAGGGCACTGCCTGCGGCGTTGACCTCATTCTCATCGAGACCATGAGCGATCTCTACGAAACCAAGGCGGCACTGCTTGCGGCAAAGGAAAACAGCGACTTTCCCGTTTTTGTGACCAATGCCTACGGAGAGGACGGAAAGCTGCTCACCGGCGCCGATCCGACCACGGTGGCAGTGGTGCTTGCGGGGTTGGGCGCGGACGCCGTGGGGCTGAATTGCTCTCTCGGTCCCGAGCTGATGTTGCCCCTTGTGCGGGAGATCGCCGAAGCCACCTCCCTGCCCGTGGTCTGCAACCCGAATGCGGGTCTGCCCGAGAGCGAAAATGGAAAGACCGTTTACCGCACCGACGAGGTGCAGTTCTGCGCCGCCATGCGGGAGATCGCGCCTTATGCGACAGTGCTCGGCGGCTGTTGCGGCACCACGCCCGCATATCTGCGCCGCACCATCGAAGAAACCGCCGCGTTGCCCCTGCCGAGCGGTACGGCACCCCGCCGAACGTTTGTCACATCGGGATGCCGACGGGTGGAGATCGGCACCGATCCCATCCTCATCGGCGAACGCATCAACCCCACGGGAAAGCCCAAGCTCAAGGAGGCTCTGCGGCAGGGAGACATCGAATATCTTCTGGGCGAAGGGGGGCAGAAGCGGGCGTCGCCGTGCTCGATGTCAACGTCGGCTTGCCAGAGATCGACGAAGCCGACATGATGTGCCGCGCCGTGACCGCTCTGCAAGCGGTGGTGGAGTTACCTCTGCAAATCGACACGGGCGACCCCGTGGCTTTGGAGCGTGCCATGCGCCGCTACAACGGCAAGCCGCTGGTAAACTCGGTCAACGGAAAGGAAAGCAGTCTCGACTCGGTCCTTCCCATTGTGAAAAAATACGGCGGCGTCCTCATTGCGCTGACCATGGACGAGGGCGGCATCCCCGAAACGGCACAGGGCAGGGCGGACATCGCGCGCCGCATCGCCGAGCGGGCGGAGGAATACGGCATCCCGCGCGAGGACATCGTGGTCGATCCTCTGGCAATGGCGGCTTCCGCCGACCCCAAAGCCCCCGCCGTCACCTTAGAGGCGGTGCGGCTCATCCGCGCCATGGGGCTGTATACCTCTCTCGGTGTATCGAACATTTCCTTCGGACTGCCCGCGCGTGACCGTCTGAACGCAGCCTTTTTTGCTAACGTCCTTGCCTTCGGTCTGAACTGCGCCATCATGAACCCGTTCTCCGCGCCCATGCGGGACACCTATTACGCATTCCGTGCGCTCAACGGTCTGGATCCCCTCTTCGCGGACTATATACGGATCGCCGCCGACCGCGCGGACACCGAGAAAACCGGTACCCCGACCGCCGAAGCCACTCTGCATGACGCCGTTCTGCGCGGCATGAAAAAGAGCGCCGCCGACCTTGCCGCCGCGTCCGACGCAGACCCGCTCACGCTGATCGAAAATGAGCTGGTTCCCGCACTGAACCGCGCGGGTCAGGACTTTGAGCAAAAGAAAATATTCCTGCCTCAGCTCCTTGCCTGTGCCGACGCCGCCTCTGCGGCATTCTCCGAATTGCGGAGGAAAATGCCGGCGGGTGAGAACAACGGCAGAGCGGTCATTTTAGCCACGGTGCGCGGCGACATCCACGATATCGGCAAGAATATCGTGCGTGTGCTTCTGGAAAGCTACGGCTTCCGCGTCATCGACTTGGGACGCGACGTCCCGCCCGAACACGTATTACAGGCAGTGCGCGAGAGCGGCTGTCGTCTGGTGGGGCTTTCCGCTCTCATGACCCCCCCCGTTCCCGCCATGAAGGAAACCGTCGAATTGTTACACCGCGAGGTACCCGATTCGCGCGTCATCGTGGGCGGCGCCGTTCTCAACGAGGAATATGCCGCCGCCATCGGTGCGGATCGGTACTCCCCGCAGGCGACCGACACCGTCCGGTTTGTCCGACAGTTCTACGGCATGGAATAAGGCGGCAAAATCCGCACAGACGCCGCCCTGCCCGCCCGAGGACGTGGCACGGCTTTGCCGTGCCTCGGGAAATCGGCATCGGACGTATCTTATGAATTTGCAGAAACCCACGTGCCGATTTCCGCGCTCAGCCGCAGGCTGAGCGCTCCTCGGGCGGGCAGGGCGAAAAAGTGAAAAATAAAGCAAGGGGTGTTAAAAAGCTCAAAATAAGTTTTTTAACACCACGACGACGTTGATCCGCCCCATAGTACACTTGACAAGGGAAAAACGGGCGTGTATAATTATAAGGTAACAAACGCAGGATATCGGACGGCGCTCACTCCGCACGCGGTTGCCAGTCGGTACTGCCACCCGTGGGATCCAACCCCATGCGGGCAAGCCGCGCCGCGCACAGACATCGGTCGTAGAGCGTCCGTTCCCGTCTGCCCGCGCCTTCCGCAGCAAATGCGTCGGTATCCGCCGAAACCGAAAAATCAAAGCACAGCGCGGGATCCTGAAGCTGTAACTGCGAAATGACGGCAGTCACGGTATCGGGATACGCGGGATGCGCCATGCGGTTGAGCACCACGGCGGCAAGCGTGATCTGACGCACATACGGCTCATCCCCCGCCGCACGGTAAAGAAACGCGGCAAGGGTGCATGTCAGGAGATCGTCGTCTGTCGGATCTACTGTATTCGGAGCAGAAAGCGCCTGTCCGTCCCGCACGGACAGAAAATCGCCGTCCCGATCGGCATAGATCCCGTCGGTGCGCGCCTCGGTCATATTTTCTGCCGCCGACAGCAGGCACACCGACACCAAAAAGCAAAGAAACGCCGCCGTTATCCATTTTTTCACGCAGAACCGCCTCCGTTTTTCATTCTCTTTGAAATTAGCATGTCCCGATTTGCGGAGACTGCAACAGAAAGGTTTTTCCAAAACATGAAGCATACAGCAGTTTCGGTGGAAATTCTTTCCACGGTTTTTCATTTCATTGCACCGGACGAGTCCGATGACGGCGTATTCATCGGCGGGGATGAGGAAGAAACGCCGTCGGTGCTGCTCACGGCAGATCACGGCGCGGACGAATCGGAGGACAGCCCGAAGATCACGCGCGATACCATCCGCTACGTCACCGACGGTCTGTGGGGCATGGAGGACGGCGAATGGGTCCTGCGCTATCGGGAAAGCGAAGAGCTGGGCATGGAAAACTGCGTCACGGAGATCCACCTGCCCACGGACAGCCGCGAAGAGGTGACCATGGTGCGGACGGGCGCGCCCGCCACCGTCATGATCTTTTCCATGAAAGAGCCGCGCCAGCACACCCTATATCACACGGGGGTTGCGGAAATGCCGCTTGATCTCTGCGTGAGAAGCCGCGCGGTCGATGTACGGGCTGACCCTGCAGGCGGCGAGGTCTCATTGGACTATGTGATCGAAATGCGCGGAATCTGCACCCAGCGTACCGTATTGCAAATGCGCATCACGCCCCTGCCCGAGGATCGTATTCTGCGGGAAGCGGAATGATCCTGAAAATGTCGTCGGAAAGGAGACATCAAGCATGAAAACGGGAATCCTCAGCGGAAGCGATTTTCGCCGCAGTCTGCGCGGCGCGCCGAGCGGCATTTTTCTGTTCTTCGGCGAAGAGGAATACACCAAGCACCATTGCCTCATGACCCTGCGGCAACAGCTGTGCGGCGACAGCAACACTGCCGTGTTCAACCACGTCCGTCTGTCCGCCGCCGATGCCTCCTTCACACTGCATAAAATTACCGATGCCTACTCGGCACTTCCCTTCTTCTCCACGCAAAAGCTGACGGAGGTACACGATCTGGACTTCGGCGCACTGGGCGAGGCACAGCTTCGGGATCTGCTTGACCTGATCTCCGGTCTGTCCGCGTATCAGAACGAGAACGAGCAGAATGTCCTCGTCATCTACTGCCTGCCGTCCGAATTTGACGGCGGGAGCGAGAACCGTCCGTCCGCGCTTCTGAAAAAACTGTCCGCACTGCTGACCGCCGTCCGCTTTGACCGCGAGACGCCCGCGCGCCTTGCCTCATGGGTGGAAAAGCACTTTGCGGCAGAACGGATCATGTCATCGCCCGAGGTCTGCCGCGCTCTGATCGCGCGTTGCGGAAGCAGTATGTTTGCGTTGGACAACGAGGTGCAGAAGCTGTCCGCCTATCTGCATGCCAACGGACGCGAACGCGTGGAAATGACCGATATCGAAACGGTGGTTCCCGCAAATCCCGAGATCGGGGATTTCGATTTTTCCAACGCCATGCTCAACTGCGATCCGGACGGGGTCTACACGGCATATGCCGAGATGAAGAGCCGCCGCGAACGTCCTGAGCTGATCTTAGGCTCGGTGGTTTCGGTCTACGACACCCTGTACCGCGTACAGACAGTGGCGGATGCGGGGCGTTCCCCGTCCGATATCGCCGCCGCATTCCGTTGGAACGAGACGAGA
>USTB01000054.1 GCA_900557635.1 uncultured Eubacteriales bacterium | reverse complement strand
GGACCTTTCCCAAAAGGTCCTTTGGCGGGGTTCGGGGCAGAGCCCCGCGCATCCCCCGCGTACTCCTCGTCTCCCCCGCGCGTCCCCGCATCCCCCGCGCTTTGCGCGTGGGAAAAATTTTTACAATATGATGTGTGTTTTCCGTTGTAAACGGGGAGGATGTCTGTTATAATATAAAAAGAGAAGTGTACGCACGGCGCGAAAAGGAGCGCCGAAACAGGAAGAACGGAGAATTTGCAGAAATGAATACGGTATCTTTAGAGAAATACATCCGCGAGGGCGGTCTGGACGAAACGCTGGCGACCCTGTACGGAAAAGAGAACACGGAGCGTCAGAGAGAGCGGTATTTGCGTGCCGTTGCGGCGTTCGGTGCGGAATACGGAAGCGACCGCGAGGTGAGCATCTTTTCGGTCCCGGGCAGAAGTGAGATTTCGGGCAACCACACCGACCACAACCACGGCTGTGTGATCGCCGCCGCCATCGACTTGGACATCATTGCCGTTGCGGCGCAGTCCGAGGAGCGGCGCATCCGCATCCACAGCGAGGGCTTTCCCGAGGACGTAGTGGAGCTGGAGGGCATCTGTGCCGAAAACGCGGGCAAATACGCGTCGGGCGCCATCATTGCGGGTGTCTGCGACGGCTTTATGCGTGCGGGACATGCGATCTGCGGCTACGACGCATACACCACCTCGAACGTATTCAAAGGCTCGGGACTATCGTCGTCCGCCGCATTCGAGGACATGGTGGGCAACATTCTGAATCATTTTTCCAACGGCGGTGCGGTCTCCGCGCCCGAAATTGCGAAGATATCGCAATATGCGGAAAATGAATTTTTCGGCAAGCCGTGCGGACTGATGGATCAGACAGCATGCTCGGTGGGCGGCTTTGTCGCCATCGACTTTGCCGACCCGAAGAATCCTATAATCGAGAAGCTGGACTTTGACCTGACCGCCGCCGGCTACACCCTGTGCATTGTGAACACGGGCGGCAACCACGCCGACCTCAACGAGGACTATGCCTCGGTGCCGTCCGAAATGAAGGCGGTGGCAAAGCAGTTGGGACACGAGGTTCTGCGCGACGTGACGCGGGACGAGTTGCTTCGTGCCGTTCCCGCCCTGCGGCGGAGTGTGGGCGACCGCGCCATCCTGCGTGCCATGCACTTCATCGGTGAAAACGAGCGGGTACGCGCACAAAGCGCGGCACTGCGCGCGGGCGATGTGGACGGCTTCCTTGACGGCGTGCGCGCATCGGGCGATTCGTCCTTCAAGTGGCTCCAGAACGTATATACCACGATCAACGTGAAGGAGCAGGGGCTGTCTCTGGCGCTCTGCATTGCGGAGGCCCTGTTCCGCGGCTACGAAAAGCGTGCCGTGGCGCGCGTGCACGGCGGCGGCTTTGCCGGAACGGTGCAGGCGTTTGTGCCCACGGAAAACGTTCCCGCATTCCGCACCGCCATGGACGCCGTGTTCGGCGACGGCGCGACCTCGCCGCTCCGCGTGCGTGCAGAGGGCGCCATCCGCGTTCTGTGAGCGGGAGTGAGGGAGAGCCGACGTTGAAAACCGAAAAACAAGGCAGGCAGGGCAGGGAGGATAGAGCGCTTCCCGCCCTGACCCCGCGCCGCAAGCTCATATATCTGCTTGCAAATTTCGTATTGCTGTTCGTATTTTATTATGTATCCATGAAGCTGGAATGGATCGCCGTGACCCACATTTACATGATTTCCCTGTGTGTGCTTCTGTGCGTTGTGATCTGGCTGAATCGGGGCTTCGGTCGGGGACTGCCGGATCGGGAAGCGCTTCCCACCTCCATGAGCGAGGACGAAAAGACTGAGCTTCTGTCCCGTCTGCGTCGGGATAAGACGCGCATGCAGTACGTACTGCTTGTGCTGATTCCTCTGATGCTCATTATGGGACTTGACTTTATATTCCTGAATTTCATTGCAAAATAACGGAGCCAGACACACGGTGCAAGACGACAATTTTCATGTATTTTCGCTGTTTTCCGGTTCGCGGGGAAACGGCATTTATATCACCTGCGGGGACACGCGCATTCTGGTTGATGCGGGACTGTGCGCCAAATCGGTGCGGAGCGCCATTGCGGGGGTGGACCGTCCGGACGTTCTGCCCGACGCGATCTTTGTGACCCATGAGCACAGCGACCATGTGAAGGGGATTCCCATTCTGTCCCGAACCGTTCCGGTACATATGATCGAGGACTGCGCGCCCTTTATCACGTGCGACCTGACGCACCGCCACGTGCATCCGTCCCTGTTCACGCAGACGGTGGGTTGCATGGAGGTGACCTCCTTTGTGACCCCGCACGACAGCCATGGAAGCGTGGGCTATGTGATCCGCATGCCCGGGCACAGCGTGGGGATTGCCACGGACCTCGGGTATCTGCCCGGCGGCATACTGGGTCTGCTGTGCACGTGCGACGCGGTGGTGCTGGAATCCAACTATGACGAGGACATGCTTCGGACGGGACGGTATCCGTACTCGCTCAAGCAGAGGATCCTCTCCGACTACGGACATCTTTCCAACCGTGACTGTGCGGAGGGCGTGCGCGCCCTGTGCGGGGCGGGGGTGCAGAACATTCTTTTGTCCCACCTCAGCGAGGAAAACAACACGCCGACCTTAGCGTTCCGCGCGTCGTCCGAGGCGGCGGAGGCGGTTGCGGGAAATCGCGTCCGACTTGCCGTGGCGGATCGGATCGCGCCCACGCGGCTGGTGTGAGACTGCCCGCCGTCGGCGCACAATGCGCGATGTGTATTTGCGTGGAAAAGCGCAAAACGTGTAAAGAGCGCAAAAGGTGCAAAAAACCGGAGAACGGAGCACGGTATGCTGAATATTACCTTGATTTGTACCGGCGGCTTGCGGGAAACCTATTTTCGGGATGCCGCCGCAGAATATGAAAAACGTCTGGGCGCGTTCTGCCGCTTCCGCGCGGTGGAGCTTGCGCCCACTGCCGACACGACGGACAGCGCCATGGCGCGGCGAATTTTGTCCGTTTTGCCCGAAAGGTCGTATAACGTGGCGCTGTGTGTGGAGGGCAAACAGCTTTCGTCCGCACAGCTGGCGCAGATGCTGGAACGGATCCCCGGCGAGGGCTTTTCCGAGGCGGCATTTGTGATCGGCGGCTCGGACGGGCTTCCCGACGAGGTGAAGGCGGCATGCCGTTGTCGCATGTCCTTTTCCCCTATGACCTTCCCGCATCAGCTCATGCGGGTGATCCTCACCGAGCAGATCTATCGGGCGTTTACCATCAATCACAACGGAAAATATCACAAATAAGCCGACAAAGGCGGAAAGGGAAGGAGAACGACATCGGGCATGAATAAATCGGATTCACTGAAAACCGTTTTGGGGCGCGTCCTCCTGTTCGGGACGGCGGCGCTTCTGATCCTGCTGATCGTGCTGTATCGGCGCGGCGTGTATGACGTTTCCTTTATCGAGCGACCGTCAACGGGCACGGCGTCGGGCACCGAAACACGGGAGCCGCAGGGCACGACCGCATCCGGTGCGGATACCGAGCCGTCGGACAGCGGCGACGATACGTCGGGCGATTCCTCCGATACCGCCTCTCCCGTGACGCCCGAGCTTGACTATGTCTCGATCATTTCGCTTCTGCCCACGGTCTCCGTGAGCGGCGGGCAGGGCTATGTGCACACCGGCAACGCCTATGTGCCGGGCAAGAGCATCATTGCGCGGCTGGATACGGCGGAAGCGTTTCCGTCCGCTTATACGTCGGGCGGGGAGGATGCCGCGCTGTTTGCGTATATGGGGCATATCCTTCTGCGGAGCGGCGGTCGGGTGTACCTTGTGGACGAAACGGGAAAAATTACGGTTTCGGGTCTGGAGGATTACACGCCGGCGTATCTGCGCGATGCGTCGGGACGCCCGCTGTTTGAGGGCAAGAACGGCGGATATTATTACCTTTCCGATTCCGGACAGAGCATGATACGGGTGTCCATCGACACCGCGTTCGCGCCTGCCATCCGCTTCGATTCGCAAAAGGGTTATGGTACGCCGCACGGCGAACTGCACCTGTTTGCGCGCGGCGTGCAGATCACACGGTATGTGGATGCCGAGGGCAACGATATGTCCGAGACCATGAAGCCGTATCTGGAGCAGGTGGAGCAGGCGATCGAAGAGGATCGTCTGGAGCATCACCGCAAGCTTCTGGAACGGCTTGCGGCGGGCGAGATCAACATTCGCGAATTCTTTGAGCAGTACCGCTATCAGGCGCCCCCTCTGCGGGAAGCGGCTGAGCGCTTCGGCATCGAACTGCCCGACTTTATCGAGGTCACGGAGGGCGATTACCGCTACGGATACGCCGATGAAAACGGCAAGGTGATCATTGAGGCGGTGTATCCCTTCGCGTGCGAATTCAACGAAAACGGGCTTGCCGCCGTCGCAAATGAGGACGGCGTGATCATGCTCATCAATACGCTGGGTGAGGTGGTCATCAACCCCTATGAGAGCGTGGTGTATCTCCCCAGCCGCGGCAGACGTCCCGCCTATGACGGCTACTATCTGCCCGATACCTTCGGGTATGAGAATCTGGGCATGTTTTACTTTGACTCGGGCATGATCCGCATGCGCCGCAGGATTGTGGACTATTACAACCGAAGCAAGCTGGTGCGGGAAGAGACCGTACTGGTGCGGGAGGACGGAAGCCTGTTCGACATTCCGGATAAATACAATCTTGTGGGCTATTCGGATGGCATTTTGCTGTTGGAGCGGGACGGAAAGTACGGATATTTCGACAAGTCCGAAAAATGGCTTAGGGATCCCGTTTTGCAGGAGGCTGAGCCGTTCTGCGAGGGACTTGCCGCCGTGCGCGGCGAAAACGGAAAAATGGGCGTGATCGACAGCCGCGGCAACGAGGTTCTGCCCATGATCTACGATCAGGTGCAGTGCAGTACGGACGGCGTGATCCTTGCCTATGAGCAGAACCACGGATGGACGGTATATTATAAGATGGAAATTGTGAAGTGATACCCTGAAAGGGCGGATATCTTCACAAAACAATGCGCAAATAAAGCGATACGGCGTCCCGCAGAGATGCGGGACGTCAGCGATTATTGAAAAAAGAGCGATCCGCAAAAAGAGGATCGCGGGAAACGGACAAACGGACTATGGAACAGATCTATTCGGCAGGGACGGCGGACGTCGCCGTGATCGGCGCGGGACATGCGGGCATCGAAGCGGCGCTTGCATGCGCCCGCATGGGCTTGGAGACCCTGCTTTTCACCATTAATCTGGACGCGGTCGCTAACATGCCGTGCAATCCCGCCATCGGTGGTACGGCAAAGGGACATTTGGTTTACGAGATCGACGCGCTGGGCGGCGAAATGTCGGTGGCGGCGGATCGCGTGACCCTGCAAAGCCGCATCCTCAATCGCGGCAAGGGTCCTGCCGTCCACTCCAAGCGGGTGCAGGCGGATCGGGCGCGGTATAAGACCGAAATGAAGAAAACCTTGGAGAACACGCCCCGCCTGCGGCTCATACAGGCAGAGGTGGTGGACGTGGAATGCGAGGATCGGGACGGAGACGGGGACGGCACGGCAAAGCGCTGCGTCCGTGCCGTGGTCACGCGTCTGGGTGCGCGCTGGGAGGTGCGCGCCGCCGTCATCTGCACGGGGACATATCTGCAGGGCAGGGTGATTATCGGCGACGTGTCCTTTGAATCGGGACCCGACGGGATGCTCCCCGCACGGGGCTTGGATGCCGCCCTGCGGCGCGAGGGTCTGCGCCTGATGCGCTTCAAGACCGGCACGCCGCCCCGCATCCATCGGCGCTCCATCGATTTTTCGGCGCTTGAGGAACAGCCCGGGGACGATTACATCGTGCCGTATTCCGTCCTGACCGACGAGGCGGCGCTCAACGCCCGCACGCAGATTCCGTGCTACGTGGCGTATACCACCGAGGAGACTCACCGCATCATTCGGGACAATTTGTCCCGCTCTCCTTTGTACGGCGGGAAGATCCACGGCATCGGACCGCGCTACTGCCCGTCCATTGAGGATAAAATCGTGCGGTTCGCCGATAAGCCGCGCCATCAGCTCTTTGCCGAGCCGATGGGGCTGGATACCGAGGAAATATACTTACAGGGCTTCTCATCCTCCATGCCCGAGGAGGTGCAGAAGAAGATGCTTTGCCCCCTGCCGGGCTTTGCGCATGCGCAGATGATGCGTCCGGCATACGCCATTGAATATGACTGCATCGACCCCACGCAACTGCACCACACGTTGGAGTGCAAGACGGTGGCGGGGCTGTACGGGGCAGGGCAGTTCAACGGCACGTCGGGCTATGAGGAAGCCGCCGCGCAGGGTCTTGTGGCGGGCGTGAACGCCGCTCTGCACATTTTAGGAAAAGAACCGCTCGTGCTCCCGCG
>USTB01000053.1 GCA_900557635.1 uncultured Eubacteriales bacterium | reverse complement strand
GTTTGCGGGAAAAACGGGACTGCCCCCGCCGCAGGCGGAGCTGACTGACATGACGGTGACGCGGCTTTTGGGCGGCGCGGCGTTTCTTCTGCTCGTCCGCTACATGGAGTTTCCGCTTTTCGGACTGCGCACCGACCGTGTGTCCTTTCTGCGCACCCTGCCGTTCTGGCTTGTGGCATGCAACAATCTTCCCGTGCTCCCCCTG
The DNA here is from genome assembly GCA_900557635.1 of uncultured Eubacteriales bacterium. Next base: position 6,201 of record USTB01000053.1, on the reverse strand, counting down.
CTGACGGGCGATGCGGTGCTGACCGACGCGTGCAATGCGGGCAATCTGCTCCTGCTCGGCGCGGAGTGCCTTGCCATCGCACTGTTTGAGGAAAGCGCGTTTCGGGGCATTCTGCTCCTGCTTCTGCTCCGACACTTCGGGGAGACGCGCGGCGGCAGAATTCGCAGTCTTATCGTGTCGTCGGTCATTTTCGGCGCGGTGCATCTGGCGAATTTGTTCTCGTCGTCGCCGCCCGCCGTGCTCCTGCAGGTGGGCTATTCCACCCTGATCGGCGGGATGTGCGGCATCGCACTGCTTCTGTGCGGCAAGCTGTGGGTTCCCGTCGCCCTGCATGCCGTGTACGATTTTTGCGGTCAGCTTGTGGACACGGTGGGAAAGGGAACTGTGTGGACGGTGCCCGAGATCGTGCTCACGGCGGTTGTGGGGACGGCGGTGGCGGGCTACGCCCTGTTCGTGCTCTTCGACATGGATCGCGCACATACCTTTTTTGATTCGGAAAACAGAGCCGCATCCGCGGTTCGGCAATGAAATCATGGAAACATGAAAAAATGAGGAGATCGGTTATGACAAAAATATCGGAATTGGAGCCGCGCGAGGTCTTTTCGCTGTTTGACGCTGTTTGCGCCATCCCGCACGGCTCGGGAAATACGGCGGCACTGGCGGACTTCTGCCTTTCGTTTGCGAAAGAACACGGACTGGAAGCCGAAAAGGACGCAGGCGGGAACGTGATCATCCGCCGCCCCGCCACCGCAGGCAGGGAAGGGGAAGCAGGACTGATTTTGCAGGGACACCTTGACATGGTGTGCGCCGCGCAGGACGGCAATGCGGCGCGGATGGCGCACGAACCGGTGCATCCCGTAGCGGACGGCGACCGCGTCACGGCGCAGGGCACCTCGCTCGGTGCGGATAACGGCATCGGACTTGCCATGATCCTTGCCATGCTTGCCGACGAAACGCTCAGCTGTCCGCCCATGGAGGCGGTGTTTACCGCCGACGAGGAAACGGGCATGTACGGTGCCGAGGCACTGGAGCTTTCCCGTCTGCACGGACGGCGGCTCATCAATCTGGACTCCGAGGAGGAGGGCTGTATCACGGTGGGCTGTGCCGGCGGTGTCCGCGCGGATTGCAGTCTGCCCCTTTGCCGCGTGCGTACCGAAGGGGTGCGTTGCACGGTTTCGGTGGGCGGCTTGCGCGGCGGACATTCGGGCGGCGACATCACCTTGGGACGGGGCAACGCGTGCCGTCTGCTCGGACGCGCCCTGCGCACACTGGCGCAGGATGTCCGCTTCTGCCTGCTCTCCGTGACGGGCGGTACGGTGGAAAACGCCATTCCCGTACAGGCGACAGCCGAAATTCTTGTGACCGACGGTCAGGAACGGGTCATGCCGTGTATGGAGCGCGTGCAGACCTGCTTCGCCGACGAGCTGAAATATACCGATACGGACGTAACCCTCACCTGCACGTTTGGCGGGGACGCATCCCGCGCGGTCTGTGAGGCGGTCACGCCTGACGACACCGACGCGGTTCTCTTCCTGCTTTGCAATCTGCCAAACGGCGTTCAGCACATGTCCCCCCTCATGCCCGAATTGCCGCAGACATCTCTCAACCTCGGCGTCATGACCCTGGAGGACACCTGCTTCCGCACCCAGCATTCTCTGCGTTCCTCGGTTGCAACCCAAAAGGAATGGATGCAGACACAGCTTGCGGACTGTCTGCGCCGCGTGGGCGGCACGGCACAGTTCCATGCCGATTATCCCGCGTGGGAGTACCATCCGGACTCCCCCCTGCTTGCCGAGATCAAGGCGGTCTACCGTGCGCAGTACGGCAGTGACCCCAAGGTGATCGCCACGCACGGCGGTCTGGAGTGCGGTCTGTTTGTGCACAAGGCGCCCGAGCTGGACTGCGTTTCCATCGGTCCGGACATCTTTTCGCCCCATTCTGCGGGAGAAGCCGTTTCCATCCCGTCGGTCGGACGCACCTATGCCTTTGTGCGCGCCGTGGTAGCGTCGAAAAATGGCAAAACATCCTGAAACATATTGAAATTTGAATTTCGGTATGATATAATGACGGGAGAAAGAGCGAAATCACGGGAAAAGGGCGCATGGCAGGCGATACCGCACGGTGCCGCGCCGTCCGCACCCGCGCTTTATGGGAGGAAGAACGTGGCGCAATCGGCAAATTATAACGGTGCCGCGCTGGCATATCTCGGCGATGCGGTTTTGGAGCTTCTCACCCGTCACACCCTTCTGCTTTCGGGCGTGACCAACGTGGGCGAGCTGAACCGCATGGCGGCGGCATATGTGCGTGCGACCGTGCAGAGCGAGGCGGTGGACCGTCTTTTGCCCGTCCTCACCGAGGAGGAAAATGCCGTTTACCGCCGCGGACGCAACGCAAGCAGTCATTCGATCCCCAAAAGCGCGTCCCCCCGCGAATATCGTCGTGCCACCGGCATGGAGGCGTTGTTTGCCCACCTGTACCTTGCAGGGCAATTCGACCGTTTGCACGAGCTGTTCGCCGTGGCGTTTCCCCAAAGCTCCGCTCATTTATGTCAGGAGGACAAGCAGTGAAAAAAACGATTGGGGAATTCAAAAAATTCATACTCCGCGGCAACGTGGTGGATATGGCAGTCGGTGTGATCGTGGGTTCTGCTTTCGGCAAGATCGTGACCTCATTGGTCAACGATATCCTGATGCCGCCCATCGGTCTGCTTTTGGGCAGTGTCAACTTCACGGATCTTAAAGTGGTCTTAAAGGAAGGCTCCACCGATGCCGCAGGCGCCGAGATCGCACCGGTGACCATCAACTACGGTGCTTTTATCCAGTACATCCTGGACTTCCTTTTGGTCGCCCTGTGCATTTTCTCCTTTGTCAAGGCGGTGGGAGCGATCCGTACCCGCTTTGAGAGAAAAAAGGAAGAAGAGAAAAAAGCCGAAGAGCCGAAGGGTCCTACGCAGGAGGAACTGCTCACCGAGATCCGCGATCTGCTTCGCGAACAGCAGAAATGATCACCCGCGGTGCTTTGCACGAATCTGCGGTATAGCCTCCACATATATTTGCAATAATAGGAGCGGCGTCCGGTATCAGCCGGATGAACTGCCCCGATTTTGAGTTTTTATGCCGCTGACGGCGGCGGAATGGAGAGAATCAATATGTATTACATTGGCATCGACCTCGGCGGAACCAACATCGCCGCCGGCATTGTGGACGAAAGCTACAAGATCATTAAAAAGGCATCCACGCCCACAAAGGCAAGCCGTCCCGCTGATGAGATCGTGGCAGACATGGCGAAGCTGTGCGCCGACCTGATCGCAGACTGCGGAATCACGGTGGATCAGATCCGCTACGTGGGCATCGCTACCCCGGGTACCGCAAACAGCGACACGGGCGTGGTGGAATATGCAAACAATCTGCCCTTCCTGCGCTACCCCATTGCAGACAAGCTCAAGGAGAAATTCCCCGTGAAGGCGGTCTACATCGAGAACGATGCCAACGCCGCCGCAAAGGGCGAAGCCGTTGCAGGCGTTGCCAAGGACGCAAAATATTCGGTCATGATCACGCTGGGCACCGGTGTCGGCGGCGGCATGGTCTTTGACGGCAAGGTATATTCGGGCTTCAACTATGCGGGCGCCGAGCTGGGTCACATGGTCATCGAGCACAACGGCAAGCCTTGCTCCTGCGGCAGACGCGGATGCTGGGAGGCATATTCCTCGGCTACCGGCCTGATCCGCATGACGCGTGAGAAGTTGGAAAAGACCCCGCGCGATGCTACCGTGATGTGGGAAATGATCGACGGCAACCTCGACAACGTGAGCGGCAAGACCGCCTTTGCCGCCGCCCGTCGCGGCGACAGCGTGGGTCAGGAGGTCGTGGATGAGTACATCTCCTATCTCGCATGCGGTATCACCAACATCATCAACATCTTCCAACCCAATGTGCTTTCCATCGGCGGCGGCATTTGCAACGAGCGCGATTTCCTGCTCAAGCCTCTGATGGAGACCGTCAACCGCGATCAATACACGCGGAATTCCGATAACAAAACTCAGGTCAAGATCGCCGCACTCGGCAATGATGCGGGAATCCTCGGCGCGGCGCTTCTGCGCGTCTGATTTGCGCTGAACCGTTCGGTTCACGTGACGCAAGCCGAAAAAACAAGACCGATCCCGTTGCTTGACAGAGCATAGCAAAAACAGCCCCGGTAAAGGTGACGCAAACGGTGCGTCCCTTTACCGGGTGCTTTCTGTTTCGGCGCGGCGCAGATTCGGGCAGGCGGGAAACGGCAGAAGATCGGGGGAGGCGTTCCCCTGAAAAGAACATAACAGAAAAGAGTGAAGCCCATTGAATCAAAATGTAACCGAAAATCTGACCCTGTTCCGTCGGATGAGTGACCGCCGCACGGTGCACGATACCCCGGGACTTGAGGTGCGGTGCGAGGACGGGAAATACGGCGTGGTGAACCGACACGGCAAGACCTTGATCCCGTTCCGCTATCACAGCATTTACAGCGTGGGTGTGGGGCTTTTGGCGTTGTGCCGCGCCGGCAAGTTCGGACTGGTGCGCATCATGTGGGACGACGCAGCAGGGCACTATCACTTCGCCGTGGTGCTCAAGTGCGAATACGATGCCATTATGCCTGCGGCGGAAAACGGCAGGCTTCTTCTGCTTCGCCGCCGCAACCGCTATTCCTTCCTCGGCGCGTTTGACCGTGCGCCCACCGGCGAATTTTCCGGTGCGGCGGTCGTGGGCAGTCGCTTCGCGGAGGGCTATTACTCCGGATTTGAGACGGGCGTCCTGTTCGACTTGGTGTCGGGCGGCGCCTACCCGCACGAACGGGAAATGTATCACAAGTACGTGGGGCGCTCGCGGGATACCGATGTGCTGGTCGCCGTTTCCGAGGAGGGCGTGCGTCTTGAATTTTTCGGGCATTCCGGACTGATCCGCACGACCCAGTGGTATGACGAGATTCTGCCCCTCCTGTGCGCCTCTCCCCTCCGCGAATCCACCGTACACTGCTTCTTTGTGCGTCTCGGCGAGCGGAAGCTGATTTTAGACGGGCAGGGAAACGAGCTGTGTCGCCGTCCATCCGATACCCAGTTCGAGGTCGCCGTGCGGGATGCGTTCGGAAAGCTCGCGTTCTCCGCGCACTCGGGCGATGCGGCATGGAACGAGCCGCCCCATCCCTTTGACGGCTCGCACATGCCCGTTTCGGTTGCGCGCCGTGCCTTGGACGCGGCAGGGTATCTGCCGCCCATGTGCATTCCCGCAAAGCCCAAAATCGCGGCAAAGCGCAAAGGAACCATTCGGGTGCATGCGTCCGATCTGCTCCGCGCGCCTCTTCACTTTCACAAGGACGCGCCGCACGGGGAGCATCACCGCTAACCGCCCGCCGCACACCGCATGTTTTCCGTCCGCGCTTCATATGATATCTGTGATACTCGTGCGGAGGTCTTGTGCATATGGAGCTTTGGGAAACCGTTTTGTGCGGCATCGGGTTGGCGGCGGATGCCGTGGCAGTGTCTGCCGTTAAGGGGATGGAAAACCGCCGCTCTCCCTTCCGTTCCGCCGTCCTGTGCGGGCTTTGGTTTGGCGTGTTTCAGGCGCTTATGACCGCGTTGGGTGCCCTGCTTGGGGATCGGTTTCGCGCCGTTATATTGCAGATCGATCACTGGCTATCCTTTGCCGTTCTATGCTTCATCGGTGTCCGCATGATCCTCGACGCCTTTTCGCCCGACCGACGTTCGGACGGCTCTCTCGCTCCCGCTTCCATGGCGGCGTCCGCCTTTGCGACCTCGGTGGATGCGGCGGCGGTCGGCGTCTCTCTTGCCTGTGTGGACGCCTTTTCTCTCAGCTCCGCCGCCGTGATCGGCGGTGTCACTCTTCTCCTTTGTGCGGTCTCCTCCTTTGCCGCCCGTCTCATTCCCATTCGATCTCCCCGCGCCGTCTCCGCCGCAGGCGGTTTGATTCTCATCGGCATCGGCGTGCGCATCCTTTGGGAGCATCTCGGATAGCGCGGGAATGCGGGGGTATGCGGGGCGCCGAGGGATGCGCGGGGCTCTGCCCCGGACCCCGGTCAAGGACCTTTTGGGAAAGGTTCTTGACAATCCCCAAAACCTTTTGAGAGGGGAGAGGGATGGATTCTCTCTGCGAACGGGCGATTGAGAAAAAGAATACGTTTGTGTAGGGAAGGGGGCTGGCTCTGCCGTAA
>USTB01000052.1 GCA_900557635.1 uncultured Eubacteriales bacterium | reverse complement strand
AGGTTCCAGGGATTGGTCTCCTCGGTCTTGTATCCGAGAGAAATGCGCTTTTTCTCACGGTCGAAGCCCTTGACATACACAGTGATGGTGTCGCCCACGGAAACAACCTCGGAGGGGTTGTGAATCCGCTTCCAGGACAGCTCAGAGGTATGTACCATACCGTCAACGCCGCCCAGATCGACAAACGCGCCGTAGCTGGTGAGGGACTTCACCACGCCGGTGTACTGCTTGCCCTCCTCGATGTTATCCCAAACCTCGGCTTCCTTTGCCTTACGCTCCTCGTTCTTGACCACACGGATGGAAGCAACAGCGCGGTGACGCTGTTCGTTGAGATCAATGATCTTCACACGCTGGGTCGTGCCGACCAGTGCGGAGAGATCCGCATTCTTGGGCAGACCGCTGTGGGAAGCGGGGATGAACAGGCGGGTTCCGTTCACGTTGATGATCAGACCGCCCTTAACGGCATCGGTGATCTTGCCTTCGAGAATTTCGCCTGCCTCGTTGGCGGCGACAATGTTTCTCCAGTTCAGAACCGATTCAATGCGCTTGCGGGAAAGGGTTGCGACACCGTCGAGATCGCTGACCTTGCAGACGATGCACTCGATCTCGTCGCCGACCTTGTAAGAATCCTCAACCTTAAAGCCAGGCTTATCGGACATTTCATCCATGGGGATGATGCCGGTAACTTTCGTTCCCAAGTCAACATGGACTTCGTTCGGTGTGATCGAAGTGATGGTTCCGGTTACGGTCTCTCCTGTATATAAAGTTTTGAAAGAGTTTTCAAGCATTTCCGCAAAATTTTCTGCGTTTTGGATTTCTGCGCTCATTTTTTGTTTAACCTCCTGAATTATAGCGCCCGGTGTGGAAGCACCGGCCGTAATGCCCACCTTCATGTCCGGTGACAGACGGCAATGCGGAAGATCGTCCGCGTTTTCCACCAATACGGTTCGATCAAGGTTCTGCTTTGCCACGCGGTACAGCTTATTGGTATTCGAGCTTTCTCGACTGCCGATGACCACCATAAGGTCCACTCGGCGCGAAAGTGCATCGGCTTCTGTCTGCCTCGTTTCAGTGACATTACATATTGTATCAAAAATTAAGGCGTTTGTACAGACCTTTTTGAGAATTTCTTGACATTTTTCCCATTCTGACAATTTTTGCGTGGTTTGCGCCGCCAAAATAGCCTGTTTTTGCGAAAAATGAACTTCCTGACACGCCTTTTCCAGCTCATCGGCTGTGGCATAGACCCTGCATTCGCCTTTTGCGCGGCTTGCGATACCCTGTACCTCGGGGTGTCCGCGGTCGCCGATGATGACAGTGAGGATGTCGGGCGAGGAATGCTCCGAGACGATCCGATGGATTTTTTTGACATACGGGCAGGTGCAGTCCATGACCCCGAAGGCGGGATTTTCGTCGGCACAGGTCAAAAGCACCTGCTCCAGCTCCAGCGGCACGCCGTGCGTCCGAATGACCACGGTGGCGGGATGCGACGGATCGGTGCTATGGCTGATGGCGCGGATCTGTTCGATATCGCCCTCCATGGAGCCTGAGTCAATGACGCGCACGCCCTCCGCTTCAAGCTGTGCGATCACGCCCGTGTTGTGGATGAGCTTTCCTAAGGTGTAAAAGGTGCGTCCGTCCCGATTCTGCCGCAAAAGCTCCTGCACGGTCTCCACCGCGCGCCGCACCCCGAAGCAGAAGCCTGCGTTTTCGGCTACGATAATTTCCATTTTACGGCACCAGCTCGGTGATGCGGTCGAAGATCAGGCGGGACACGCGGGCATATTCCTCGGGCGTGCCTCCCTGAAAATTCATTTCCTCGGGCGTGATGGGCTTGCCGATGATCACCGTGGTTTTGCGGAAAATATGCATTTTGTATTTCTTTGTGCACAGTCCTACGGGAAGCACGGGACAGCCCGCACGGTATGCCATCAGTCCCACGCCGCTCTTCGGCTCGGTTTGGGACGGATGTACCCCGGGGTAGCGGTGTCCCTGCGGGAACACGCCCACCGCCTCGCCCTGCTCCAAAAAGCGCAGGGTCTGCTTGATGGCATGGACGTCTCCGCCGCCGCGCTTGACGGGGAAAGCGCCGAGCGCCGTGATCAGCTTGCCCAGGATCGGGATGCGGAACAGCTCAGCCTTTGCAAAATAGCGGAGCTGTCTGTGGGTGCAGGCGGAAAGCACGATGGGATCCGAAAAGGCGGTATGGTTGGCACACACAAGAACCGGACCCTCTGCCAGTTCGTTTTCTGCGCCGCGGATCTCCACGCGGTACACCCGACGAAGAAATCCGGAAAAAATACGGTATACACGCTGATACGATTTTGTAGCCATGCTTGGTTTCTCCTCTGCCTGCGGCAGTTGATTTTTTTGGTGTGCCGTGCACTTATCCGATCACCCGACGGATGATGGCGAGCGCCTCCTGTACGGTCTCTTCCTCGGTGATATGGGAATTATCCAGAAAGACAGCGTCCTCGGCGGGCTTGGCGGGGGCGATCTCTCTGCCTGCGTCCTGTGCATCGCGTGCGCGGATGTCATGCAGGACGGTTTCATAGTCCACGCTTTGTCCCTTTTGCTTCAGCTCTTCACAGCGGCGGCGGGCGCGGGTCTCATCGTCGGCGGTCAGATAGAGCTTGACCTGCGCGTCCGGGAAGATCACCGTGCCGATGTCTCTGCCGTCCATCACCACGTTATGGGTCTTTGCCATGTCCCGCTGAAGCTCCAGAAGAAAGGCGCGTACTGCGGGGATGGCGGAAACGCAGGACGCGTAACGGGAGATGATATGCTCCCGAATCGCCGTGCTGACGTCCTTTCCGCCGAGGTACACATGCTGTTCGCCGTTTTCGTAGCCCACGGTCACCTGTACGTGTGCCAGTGCCGCCGTCACTGCCTCGGCGTCGGTCGGCTCGATGCCGTTCTGATACATATACAGCCCCACCGCGCGGTACATTGCGCCCGTGTCCACATAAATATAGGAAAGCTCCCGTGCCACCCGACGTGCCAGGCTGGATTTTCCTGCGCCGGAGGGACCGTCTATCGCGATCTGATACATGTTACCAATTCCTTTCTGCGGCATCGAGCGCCGCCAGACGTGCGGTCGAAAATGCGATCTGCAGATTGAAGCCGCCTGTGTATGCGTCCACGTCCAGCACCTCGCCCGCAAAATACAAGCCGTGCACCAGCTTGGATTCCATGGTCTTGGGGGACACCTCGCGGACATCCACGCCGCCCGAGGTCACGATGGCTTCCGAAATGGGACGGAAGCCCGAGAATGTAAGGGGGAGCGATTTCATCAGCTCCACCACCCGCCGTCTCTGCTCCCGTGTGACCGCGTTGACCTTGGTCTCGGACGGGATGCCGCACAGGGACACGAAAACCGGAATCAGCTTGCGCGGCAAAAGGGCGTCCAGCGCATTTCCGAAATCCCGATTGTGATATTTTGCAAAATCGCGCAGGATGCGCGCGTCCAATGCTTCCTCGGTGAGGGCGGGCTTGAGATCGATGCAGATCCGATAGGGAACGCCGCTCTCCATATGTGCCGACATACTGAGAATGACGGGACCCGAAACGCCGAAATGCGTGAACAGCATCTCGCCGAAGTCCGAATAGATCGGTTTACCGTCGCGGAGCAGGCGCACCGCCACATTCCGCAGGGACAGCCCCTGAAGCGTGCGGCACCATGCCTCGCGGATCTCAAGAGGTACTAGGGACGGACGAAGCGGCGTTACGGTATGACCCACCTCGTGCGCCATGCGGTAGCCGTCTCCCGTGGAGCCTGTCAGCGGATAGGACATGCCGCCCGTCGCCACGATCGCCGCGTCGCAGGGGAACGTCCCTCCCGCAGTGCGCACGCCCGTGATCCTGCCGTCCGCCGTCTCGAGCGACGTGACTGCGCGGTGGATCCATTTGCAGTCGGCGCAGTATGCCGAAAGCGCGCGGACAATGTCCGATGCACGGTCGGAAACGGGGAACGCCCGATTGCCGCGTTCGGTTTTCAGCGGAACGCCCCGTTCCTCAAAAAATGCCATGGTGTCCTGCGGCGAAAACGCAGAATGGGCGCTGTATAAAAATCTGCCGTTGCGGGGGATCGCGGCAAGAAACGCGTCGCGGTCACAGTTGTTGGTCACGTTACAGCGGCCCTTTCCCGTGATGCCGAGCTTGCGCCCGGGACGCTCGTTCTTCTCGAACACCGTGACCTGCGCGCCTGCCTCGGCGGCGCATCCCGCCGCCATCATGCCTGCCGCGCCGCCGCCGATGACGGCAATTCTCTTCTTCTCAGTCATCCTCTTTTTCGTAGACCTCGTAGGCATCCCAGATTCTTTCCAGACGGTCGAAGGTTGGCGCCAATTCCGACTGCTTTTTCTGCACGATGGACACGACTAAGGCGTTGAGCAGGCTGAGCGGCGCGACCAAAGAATCGATGAAGGATACCATGTCGCTTTTTGCGGTCAGGACGCTGTCGGCATGCTCCGCCAGCGGGGACTGCACGGAATCGGTGACGGCGACAATACGCGCGCCGTTTTCCGACGCATACCGTGCGGCGTCGATCACGCGCTTGGAATAACGGGGAAAGCTGATGGCAATGAGGACATCGCCCGCGCCGATGTGAAGCATCTGCTCGAACATTTCGTTGCCGCTCGTGGTCACGATGAGCTTGACGTCCGGAAAGATCAGATTACAGTTGAAATATAAAAAGGAGGCAAGGGACGATGTCGCGCGGACACCGGCGATATACACGCTCTTCGCGCGGCAGATGGCATCCACCGCCTGCGCGAACTGGGCGCGGTCTATCTGCTCCTGCGTGTTGCGGATGCGTTCGATGTCATCCTCCAGGACCCGATCCAGGACGTCGTGGTTCCCCAGACGGTCGTTGGTGATCTCCATGCGCTGGACGGCGGTCAGGCAGGTGCGGACGACGTCCCGCAGAGCCTCCTGCATGCCGGGGTAGCCCTCAAAGCCCATTTCGATGGCGAACCGAACCACGGTGGATTCCGATACCCCCGCATATTCGCCGAGCTTTGCGGCGGTCATGTACGCCGCCTTTTCGTAGTGCTCCAAAATGTATACCGCGATCGCCTTCTGACTTTTGGAAAGCGACGGCATCCGTTCCCGAATGCTGTGGATCAAATCGCACTTCATGAATGACATCTGCCGCACGCGCGGCTCTCCTTTGCTTCTCACTCCGGAGCCGTGACTCCGTATGTACAATTCAAACTATTATACCCATTTTCTCCCGCGGTGTCAAGAGCGGATGCATGTTTTTGAGAAACTGCCGCCGACCGACGGGCTTTCGCGGAGGATCCAACATTATTATATAGGCTCGGTTCTCTCGGAAAACGGTGATTCCGGAAAGGATAACTTTTCACAAATTTCACAAAAAATGTTCGGTTTGCACGGCAAATGCGGTTGACAGAGGGGGCAAATGATGATATAATAACATAAATCGTGTGAAAAGAAACATCGATTTGTGAAATTGACAGAAAGGAGCGTTACTGTGCTGTCCCAAAGACGAGAACAGATCCGTGAACTGCTCACGACCCGTCCGTTTGTGGGTCTGGAGGAATTGCAGGCCTTGTTTCCTTCGGTTTCCACCATGACACTGCGGCGAGATATCGACTATCTGGAGCGGTGCGGGGATGCCATTAAGGTGCGCGGCGGCGCGCGATCCATGAAGTTTATCACCACCTCCATGGAGGACAATTTTGCGTCCCGCATGCATGCAAATCCTGCGACCAAGGAGCGCCTTGCCGCATCGGCGTTGCCCCTCATCGAGACCGGACGATCCATTTTCCTGGATTCGGGCACCACTATGATGTATCTGGCGCAAAAACTGCCCGACGCGCGGCTGACCGTGACCACGACGGGGCCGAACATCGCACTGGAGCTGGTGAAAAAAAGTCAGCCCATTGTCAATATCGTGGGCGGCATGCTCAACCGCGATAACATTACGGTGTGCGGCAATCAGGCACAGCGTTTTTTGGAGGATATCAATATCGACATCGCCTTTTTGGTGCCGTCGGGCGCATCCGCCGAAAACGGACTCACCTGCGGCAACTTCATTGAATGCGATACCAAGCGGCTTGTGGTGCAGAAGGCACACCGAAACGTCCTCCTGCTCGAATCCGCAACGCTGGATCGGAGTCTCCCGTACACCTTTGCAAGGTTCGAGGAAATGGACGTGATCATCACCGACGCGCCGCTCCCCATGGCGCTTGCCGAGCGCGCCGCCCGTGCGAACGTTAAAATTATCATAGCAAATTAACACGATAGTGGAGGATAAAACAGTATGGCAAAAATTTACATCATGCCCCGCCAGGGTCAGAGCGTGGAAAGCTGTGTGATCCGGATCGATATTCACCGGGAGAATCCTTATGCGGAGTGCGACAGAGCCCTGCTGATGTCTTTAATCAAGGCGGCATTCGGGCA
>USTB01000051.1 GCA_900557635.1 uncultured Eubacteriales bacterium | reverse complement strand
CCATTGCAAACGCAGTTGTGGAAGGCAAGCAGGGTGAGCAGGAAGCAGCAGAGGAAGCTCCCGCAGAGCAGACTGCCGCTCCCGCAGAAGAGAACGCTGCCGAGTAATTTAACCGAAAACGGAGGAAACATCAATGGCTATTACTGCAAAACTGGTTGCCGAGCTGAGAGCAAAGACCGGCTGCGGCATGATGGAGTGCAAGAAGGCACTCACCGAGACCGACGGCGACTTCGATGCCGCCATCAAGTTCCTGCGCGAGCGCGGACTTTCCGTTGCCGCAAAGAAGGCTGACCGCATTGCCGCCGAGGGCGTGGTTTCCATCTATAAGGAAGGCGACGCCACCGCAATGATCGAGGTCAACTCCGAGACCGACTTTGTAGCAAAGAACGAGGAGTTCCAAGCATTCGTTCATAATACCCTGGTCGCCATTCTCAAGTACAGACCCGCAGACGTGGAAGCACTGAAGGCTTGCAAGTACGCCGACAGCGACCTCACCGTGGGCGACGCTCTGATCGAGAAGATCGCTACCATCAAGGAGAACATCACCATCCGCCGCTTTCTGGTTGTGGAAGGCACCACCAGCACCTACATCCACGGTCAGGGCGCTATCGGTATCATCGTGAAGTTCGTCACCGACGTTGCCGATAAGGAAGGCTTCGCAGAATACGCAAAGAACATCGCCCTTCAGGTCGCAGGTGCAAACGCTCTGTATCTGAATGCCGATGCCGTCCCCGCTTCGGTCATCGAGGAGGAGAAGGATGTTCTGATGAAGCAGATTGCAAACGATCCCAAGAACGCGAACAAGCCCGCTGCCATCGTCGAGAAGATGGTCACCGGCCGTGTCAACAAGTACTACGAGACCAACTGCCTGGTCAATCAGGCATACGTCAAGGACGATAAGATGTCTGTTGCACAGTACACCGAGGCAACCGCAAAGGCACTCGGCGGCTCCATCGTGATTGACAGCTTCTACCGTTACGACAAGGGCGAGGGTCTGCAGAAGAGAGAAGACAACTTCGCAGAAGAGATCGCTTCCATGATGAACAAGTAATGAAAAAGCAGACAGCCTGCCGTACCCTTTCCGGTGCTGCGGGCTGTTTTTTTGCCGATTTTGGGGTCAATTGCAAAAAGAACGCCGCAAATGCGTCCGAAATGGCAAAAAAATGATAAAAATTTGCGCAATATCTTTACAAAAGCAAGAAAATCAAGTAAAATAAGAGATGAATGTAAGTTAGTCCGGTGTACGGCACCGGTGAAAGGATCAACGGAGCATGGAACCGAAGTATAAACGAATCCTTCTGAAGCTCTCCGGCGAGGCGCTTGCCACCGGAGCAAAGGGAGAAATCCTGAATTACGACTTTGTCCGCGCCATTTGCGGCAAGATCAAGGAATGCATGGAAGCGGGCGTTCAGGTCAGCATTATCGTGGGCGCCGGCAACATCTGGCGCGGCAGACAGGGACGGAACATGGATCATGTCCGCGCCGACCATATGGGCATGCTTGCCACCACCATCAACGCGCTTGCCGTGCAGGACGCGCTGGAACAGCAGGGCGTGGATACCCGCGTCATGACCGCCATCGCCATGCACGAATTTGCAGAGCCGTACATCCGCAGTAAGGCAGTGCATCATCTGGAAAAGGGTCGCGCCGTCATTTTCGGATGCGGCATCGGCAACCCCTTCTTCTCCACCGATACTGCCGCCGTCATGCGTGCAGCTGAGATCGATGCAGACGTTGTGATGCTGGCAAAGAACATCGACGGTGTGTATACCGCCGATCCCCGCAAGGATGCAACGGCATCCAAGCTGGACGAATGCGATTACATGTATCTGCTCAAGCATGAGCTGACCGTCATCGACTCGACTGCGGCATCCTTCAGCAAGGATAACCACATCCCGCTTCTGATCTTCGGTCTGGACGATCCGGACAACATTATGAAAGCTGTTATGGGCGAAAAAATCGGTACGATTATTCAAGGAGGAAACGAGAAATGAAACTGAACGTTAAGGAATTCGAGGAAAAAATGCAGAAATCCATCACCGCGTATGAGAAGGAGCTGGAAACCATCCGCGCGGGAAGAGCCAACCCTGCCGTTCTCGACAAGATCTCGGTGGAATATTACGGTGCCCCCACACCCATCAACGCCGTGGCATCGGTTTCTGTCACCGACGCGCGCACCATCACCATTCAGCCGTGGGAAAATCCCATGCTCAAGGTCATCGAAAAGGCAATTCAGACCTCCGACCTCGGCATCAACCCGCAGAACGACGGTAAGGTGATCCGTCTGGTGTTCCCCGCGCTCACCGAGGATCGCAGAAAAGAGCTGACCAAGCAGGTGGAGAAGATGGGCGAGGAATGCAAGGTCGCCATCCGCAACATCCGCCGCGAGGCAAACGACCGCATCAAGGATATGAAGAAAAAGAGCGAAATGACCGAGGATGAGCAGAAGGCGTCCGAGAAGAATGTTCAGGACGCGACCGACAAGTTCACAAAGAGCGTTGACAGCGTTACCGCCGCAAAGAACAAGGAGATCATGTCCCTGTAAGGCGCTTGGAATGAGCCTCGGCTTTTCCGAATAACATGAATTACAGGGGGCGGCATCTTCCGCCCTCTGTATTGACGCTTGACCGCACAATTCGCGCACGGCACACATGCCTGCACCTTTTCCGTCATACTTGACGCTTGACGAAAAATCCGACTGTGCAATCGCACCGTCGGAATGATGCGGTAACACCTTGAATTTTTCAACCCCGAACGGTGCATTATGTTTTGGAACGGTAAGAAGAGAAACCATACACAAAAAGCGGATCGCAGTCTTTCTCCCAAGGACGGGAACGGGCAGGACTGCCGCGACGGAAGCGGATCCGGACAAGCGACCCTGCCGCCGAAAGAAGCCATGCCGCGCCACATCGCATTTATCATGGACGGCAACGGCAGATGGGCAAAAAAGCGCGGTCTGCCCAGAGAATACGGGCATAAGGAGGGCGCGGCGGTCTTTCGCCGCCTAACCGAATACTGCGGCTCCATCGGCATCAACACGGTCACGGTCTACGCGTTTTCCACCGAAAACTGGAAGCGTCCCGAGCGTGAGATTTCCGCGATCATGAAATTATTGCGCGATTATCTGAACGACGCACTGCGGGAAATGGAGAAAAACCGCATCCGCTTCTGCTTCCTCGGCGACCGCTCCCGCTTTGACGGGGAGACCCGGCGTCTCATGCAGGAGGCGGAGGAACGCTCCGTGGGCTACACCCTGCGGCTGAACCTTGCCATCAACTACGGCGGCAGAGACGAGATCGTGCATGCCGTCAATGCCTGCCTCAGGGAGGGCATCACCGAGATATCCGAGGACGATATCTCGCGCCACCTTTATACCAAAGACAGCCCCGAGCCGGATCTCATCGTACGCACGGGCGGCGAACAGCGCCTGTCTAACTTCCTGTTATGGCAGAGCGAATATGCCGAGCTGTACTTTTCGCCTATCCTGTGGCCCGACTTTTCCGAGCGCGACGTGGATGCCGCCGTGGCGGATTTCTGCCGACGGAACCGCCGCTACGGCGCGGTCGATGTGCAGGACGGCGCCAAGGCAGACTCCTGATCATGTCATATTGAAAAAACAAAGGATATCGTTATCATGAAAAAAAGGATCATAACCGCCATCGTTTTGGTCGCGGTGCTCTTCCCCTTTGTGTGGTTCTCCGACACCTGGGCGTTCCCGTGCCTGCTTGCGGCGTTTTCCGCCGTGGCGGGCTATGAAATCCTGCACTGCATCGGAGTACATAAGCTCTGGTATGCCGCCGTACCCGTATATGCCGTGAGCATTTTGTGGGTGCTTTCGGCGCGGTGGACCGAGCACCATATCCCCGTTCTGGCGGGCACAGCCGTGGTGTACCTGTTCTGGCTTCTCTGCGCCGCTGTCTTTTCGCGGGGCAAATTCACCATGACCCAGGCATGCGAGCTGTTCTCCATGACGGTTTACATCACCTTCGGCTTTTCTTCCATTATCCGTCTGCGGGACATTGAGCACGGACAGTTCATTTTCATCCTTGCCTTCCTTGTGCCGTGGGTGAGCGACGTATTTGCCTATTTTTCGGGCAGACTGTTCGGACGGCACAAGCTGATCCCCGATGTCAGCCCCAAAAAGACGGTGGAGGGCGCTGTGGGCGGCGTCATATTCGGCACACTTGCCCTGATGCTGTACGGCTTCGGCGTGGGACTGTTCTTTGAGGCGACCCCGCGCTATCTCGGTCTGTTCCTTCTGGGAATCGTCGTCACCGTGGTATCCCAGTGCGGCGACCTGATCGCGTCCCTGCTCAAGCGGCAGTACGGGATCAAGGACTACGGCAAGATCTTTCCCGGTCACGGCGGCGTGATGGATCGGTTCGATTCCATTGTGGCTGCCGCGGGCTTTCTGTACCTGACCACCGCGATCCCTTCCCTGTTCCGCATCTTTTTCTGATATGATCGTAGTCCGCCGCGCAATCATTGCATCCCGCGATATTGTTGCGGCGGCACGATTTGAGGTATATATATGAATCATAACCGCACAAAATCGATCTGCGTCCTCGGCTCCACGGGGTCTGTGGGACGGCAGACCATGGAGGTCGCGCGGCATCTGGGCTTGCCGGTGCGCGGCATTTCCGGCATGACGAGCGTCGCCGTACTGGAAGAGCAGATCCGCGAATTTTCGCCCGCCTTCTGCGCCGTAGGTAACGAGGACGCGGCACGCGATCTGCGTCTGCGGGTACGGGACACCTCCACAAAGATCCTTTCCGGAGCCGAGGGCATCGACACCCTGGCGGCGGAAACCGACGCCGACACCGTGTGCAATTCGGTCACGGGCATCGCGGGGCTTTCCCCCACGCTTGCCGCCATCCGATCCCGCCACACAGTCGCCCTTGCCAACAAGGAAACGCTTGTGACCGCAGGCGAGACCGTATTGGAGACGGCGCGGGAGATGGGCGTTTCCGTCCTCCCCGTGGACAGCGAGCACTGCGCCGTGTTCCAGTGCCTGAACGCAAACCCGAGCCGCCGCTTCCGCCGCATCATTCTCACTGCCTCCGGCGGCGCATTTTTCGGACGCGACCGCGCATTTCTGGAGCAGGTCACACCCGAAATGGCGCTGTGTCACCCGACGTGGCGCATGGGACCGAAAATCACGGTGGACTGTGCCTCTTTGGCAAACAAGGGCTTGGAGATCATCGAGGCGGCGCGTCTCTTTTCCGCGACCGAGGAGCAGATCGAGGTCGTGATCCATCGGGAGAGCATGGTGCACTCCATGGTGGAATTCGAGGACGGCGCCGTGATCATGCAGATGAGCCGACCGGATATGCGCCTCTGCATCCAGTATGCGCTCACCTATCCGGACAGAGTACCGTCTCTGACCCCGCCCGTGGACTTCTCCGCCATGAAGCCCCTGACCTTCGGTCAGCCCGACCGAAAATCGTTTCCGCTTCTTGACACCGCCTGCTATGCCCTGCACTGCGGCGGCGTGATCCCCACGGTATTCAACGCGGCAAACGAGGTGGCGGTGGATGCCTTTTTGCACGGAAAGCTCCGCTTCACCGAGCTGTTCGACATTGTGGACGACACGGTGCGGGCATATCCCGTCGCCTCCTCCGCCGCCCCCGATATTGCCGCCGTGAACGAAACAGACCGCATTGCGCGAAGCCTGATGCGTGAAGCCATTTCGCGCCTGTAACCCGAAAGGAGTCTCGTAATCATGAATTTTCTCACCGTGATCTATGCCGTTCTGATCTTCGGAGGCATGGTTTTCCTGCATGAGTTCGGTCATTACCTGTTTGCGCGCATTTTTCATGTCACGATACAGGAATTTGCCATCGGCATGGGTCCCCGTCTTGTCAGTCTGGTAAAAACAAATGGAACGTACAAGGTAAAATTGCTTGCGCGCCCCGAGGCGGATGCGCTTGCGCCGGAATCGGAGACGACCGTGTATTCGCTGAAACTGCTTCCGTTTGGTGGTTCGTGCATGATGGTCGGGGAAGACAGCGATGTCGAGCATCCGGACCCGAATGCATTTGGAAATAAGCCGGTATTTGCGCGGATTCTCGTGATTGCAGCGGGACCGGTTTTTAACTTTATCATGGCTTTTGTCTGTGCTGTAATCATTATCGGTATGAATGGTTATATATCAGGTGAGATCCTTCAGGTGGAGGATGGATCACCGGCCATGGAAGCTGGCCTTGAAGCGGGAGATATCATTACGAAGGCGGACAGAACATCTGTGCATACATTTTCTGATTTCAGAATGCATATTGCACTGAATCAGGGACGGAAATGTACGATCACCTACATCAGAGACGGCGAGAAGTATCAGACTACGGTGACGCCGGAGATGACCGATGATGGTGTATACCGCATCGGTATTGTGGGCGGTGTTCAGGAGAAGCCGAAGTTCGGCGGACTTCTT
>USTB01000050.1 GCA_900557635.1 uncultured Eubacteriales bacterium | reverse complement strand
ATGGTGCTCGGCTCCGGTCCCATCCGCATCGGACAGGGCATCGAATTCGACTATTCCTCGGTGCACTGTGTGTGGGCGCTCAAGGAAATGGGCTACGACGTGGTCATCGTCAACAACAACCCCGAGACCGTCTCCACCGACTACGACACAGCGGATCGGCTGTACTTTGAGCCGCTGACCTTTGAGGATGTCATGCACATCATTGACGTGGAACAGCCGGTCGGCGTGGTGGTGGCGTTCGGTGGGCAGACCGCGATCCGTCTCACCGCCGCCCTCGATGCGCACGGTATCCGCATTCTCGGCACCTCTGCCGAGGGCATCGACCTGGCGGAGGATCGCGAACGCTTCGATGCGCTTTTGGAAAAATTGGGCATCTCCCGTCCGCGCGGCTTCGGCGTGACCACGCGCGAGGAGGCGCTCCGTGCCGCCGAAACTCTGGGCTATCCCGTTCTGCTCCGCCCGTCCTATGTCATCGGCGGGCAGAACATGAAGATCGTGCGCTCTGCCCGCGAGGCGGAGATCTATATGGATCGCATCCTGTCCTGCGGCATCGACAACCCCGTGCTTGTGGATAAGTACATGGAGGGCACCGAGCTTGAGGTGGACGTCATTTCGGACGGACGCGACATCCTCATCCCGGGCATTATGGAGCATGTGGAGCGCGCGGGCGTTCACAGCGGCGATTCCATTGCCGTCTACCCGCCCTACAATCTCAACGATATGCTCGTCGAGCAGATCGCGGACTGCTCCGCAAAGCTGGCGCTTTCGCTCGGCACGCTCGGTCTTGTGAACATTCAGTATCTTATCTATCAGAACAAGCTCTACGTCATCGAGGTCAACCCCCGCGCCTCCCGCACCGTACCCTATATCAGCAAGGTGACGGGCGTCCCCATGGTGGAGCTTGCCTCCCGCGTGATGCTGGGTCAGTCCTTGGCTGAGCTGGGCTACGGCACGGGACTGTACCGCACGCCGCCCTACTGTGCCGTCAAGGTTCCCGTGTTTTCCTTTGAGAAGCTGACCGACGTGAATTCCTATCTCGGGCCCGAAATGAAATCCACGGGCGAGGTTCTGGGCATCGGCAAGAACGTGCACGAGGCGCTCTTCAAGGGGCTGACCTCGGCGGGGATGATCGTCAATACCGCGCCCGACGCCGAACGGGGCGTGTTCATCAGCGTGGACACGCACAGCCTGCCCGAGATCGTGGGTCTTGCCAAGAAGCTGGACGATCTTCGCTTTCACATCTCCGAGACCGCCGCAGAGATTGCGACCCTCGGCATCGAGGCGCAAACCGTTCCCGCACCGTCCGAGAGCAGTGAGATCTACGATCTGATGGAGGCGGGCAGGATCACCTACATCGTGTACACGGGCGCGCTCATGGACTCCACGGTGGATGCCTACATCGCACTGCACCGCCGTGCGCTCGGGCTGTCCATTCCCTGCTTTACGTCGGTCGATACCGCGTCCGCTCTGGCGGATATCATGGCAAGCCGCTATACCGAGCAGAACACCGAGCCGGTTGACCTGAATCATATGCGCACCTCCCGCCGCAGTCTGCAATTCACGAAAATGCAGGCGA
Source organism: uncultured Eubacteriales bacterium (assembly GCA_900557635.1). The sequence continues at coordinate 4,892 of USTB01000050.1, read as the reverse complement.
CCGGCGACGACTACATCTATGTGGAGAGCTTCGGGGACGAGGAGATCCCCTGCCCCGAGTCGCTCAGCGTCTCTCTGTGCGGACGGCACGGCGGTGTGGGCGGATACGGTCTGGTTGTCATCGGCAAAAGCGACCGCGCGGACGCATCCATGCGGCTCTTCAACCGCGACGGCACCGACGGCGGCATGGGCGGAAACGCCATCCGATGTGTGGCAAAGTATCTGTACGATTCGGGCATCGTGCCGAAAACCGACATGACGGTGGAGACAGCGTCGGGCGTGCATGCTCTGCATCTCTATACCGCATCCGGTCAGGTCTCCCTCGTCACCGTGGATATGGGGACGGTGGAATTCGACCCTGTCAAAATTCCGGTGCGGCTCTCGGGCGAGCATGCCGCGGATCGGCGCATCATCGATGTGCCCGTCACCGTGGGTGCACGTCCGTACCGCATCACCTGCCTATCGGTGGGCAACCCCCATTGCGTGGTCTTTGCGGATCGCATCGACACCATCGATCTGCAAACCGTCGGACCGCAGTTTGAGAATGCCGACATCTTCCCCGAACGGGTCAACACGGAATTCGTCCGCGTGGTCAACCGCAACATGCTCAGAATGCGGGTCTACGAACGGGGCAACGGCGAGACCAATGCCTGCGGCACCGGCGCATGCGCCGCCGTGGTCGCGGCAGTGGAAAACGGATTCTGCAACCGAGGCGAGCCGATCACGGTCAAGGTGCGCGGCGGCGATCTCGTTGCGGTCTACGACGGCGACCGCGTCTCCCTCACGGGTGATGCCGTCCGCGTGTTTTCGGGCTGTTTTGAATATTAAGGCTTCACCGTCGGAATCACGCGGCACAGACCGGAAAGCCGAACGGAGTGCTTTCGCCCCAAACGAAAAACCCCCGCAGGAGTTGTGTATCACTCGTGCGGGGGTTCTGTGTTTTTTTGCGTCACATTTGCTGTCCGACGATCTTGCGTTTTACCGATTCAAGCCGCAGTGTCCTCGGCGACCACGGCGCGTTCGGTGAGATATGCAAGGGTCTTTTCCCAAAGCAGACTGCGGCGAACGCCCTCTTTTCCGCCGTAGCGGCCGAGCAGTGCGTCCTCGGTACAGTCGAGCCGCTGACAGTAGTCCGTGACGCCGTCGGCATATTCTTCGTCGCTGATCTCAATGCCTTCTGCCTGCGCGATGGCATACAGCGCCATTTCGTCCCGCACGGCATCGCGCGCAAACTTTCTGCACCGCTCGCGGAAGGCATCGGTGTCCATGGAATAGGATTCCTCGGTCAGCCGGCTCATGGAAATTCCCGCGGCGGCGGCATATTCCTCAAAATAACGGTACTGCTCCTCGCAGTATTGCTCCACGATGTCCTCGGGATATGCCAGCACCTCACAGCCGTCCATTACCAGCTTCCACAGGGCATCTGCATGCCCCGTTTCCGCCTTCTTCTCGTTTTCCTGCAACAGCTCCTCGCGCACGCCCCGACGCATGTCCGCCAGATCGCGGTATCCGTGCGTCTGCGCAAAGGCGTCGTTCTGCTCGGGCACGCGGCTCTCGGTCACGCGCAGGATTCGAACCGTGAACACAGCGGTCTTGCCTGCCGATTTGCTGTCGGCATCCTCGGGCAGTGTCAGCTCGAATTTTACGGTTTCGCCGCCGTATTCTCCCAAAAGCATGGTGTCCATGCCGTGATAAGGCGCGTCGTCGCCGCCGACGGTAACGGAACGGTTGTCCGCGCTTCCGCCTGCAAACGGGACGCCGTTCACGGTGCCCGTGTAGGACATGTACACCGTGTCGCCCGTGCGGATGGCGCGATCGGTGACGTTCACCATGACCGCGTCCTGCTCGGCAATCTCCGCAATGCGTTCACTCACCGATTCTTCGGTCACCTCGGTTGAAATATACGGGATCTCCAGTCCGATATATTTGCCTAAGCGGATGTATCGGCTCAGGTCAAGCCCGTCGTACGACGGCTTCTCTGCGTACAGCACGTCCCTTTCGGCAGTGCTCTCGCCGCTTCCGTCTCCGTTTTCGCCGTTTCCGTTCGTCGCCGCGCCCCCGCCGAGGCACAATGCGGCGCACGCGATCAAAGTCAAGCCTGCAATGATTCTTTTTTTTATTCTCATATTCGTTTCCTCACATGATCGGGATGTGCGGGGGAGGAGTACGCGGGGTGCCGCCCCGAACCCCGCCAAAGACCCTTTTGGGAAAGGGTCTTTGGAATCCCCAAAACCTTTTAATAGGGGAAAGGGAGGGATTTTCTCTGCGAATGGGCGACGGCGGAAAGGCAGACGTTTTTCGGGGGAAGCGTTCTCGATTATGTCTGATCGGTTGCTATAGAGCGGGCGACCAGTGGTCGCCCGCCGAAAGACGAACGTTTCTAACACAACATCGTCCTGTTCGCATGCGTTACCGCGAAAAAGCCCAAATTTAATCGACCTGTCCGTGTGCGCCGTCACGTCATAACAAACGGTATCGTGACCGCATACGTTCGACCTGTCGTAAAAAATCTCCCCTCACACAGCGAAGTTTTCGCTGAGGGGTCTGGGGAGAGCCTTTCCTAAAAGGCGCTCCCCGGCGTATCTCCCGTTCTCCCTCGTTCCCCTTCGTCTCCCCTCACTCGGCGTAAAAACGGAAGGAGGTGACGTGGTCGTAATGCTCGCCGGCGCGGAGGACGGGAGAGGGCCACGCGGGCTGGTTGGGAGAATCGGGCGAGAATTGCGTCTCGAGACAGAAGCCGTGATGCTTTTCCTGGGAAACGCCGCCTTTGAAGGGAACGTCGCCGCCGAGGAAATTACCGGTATAGAATTGGACAGCGGGCATATCGGTGCGAACCTCCATGCATCTGCCCGTGACGGGTTCACGAACCGTGACGGCGGGAGATTCGGGGTCGGAGCGGCGGTCGAGGAAAAAGCTGTGGTCGTATTCCGCTGTCATGGGGGCAGGAGTTCGGAGGTCGAACACGGTGCCGTCCACGGGAGCGGCGACGCCTGTGGGAAGGAGATTTTCGTCCACGGCGGCGATATGGTCGGACTGAATCTGAATGATGTGACCCGCAACGTCGCCGTTTGCGTAGCCCAAAAGGTTGAAATAGGAGTGATTGGTCAGGTTCACGACGGTGTCGCGGTCGGTATCCGCCTCATAGTGCAGGGTGAGAGTGCCGTCGGCACGCAGGGTGTAGGTCACGCGGACGGACAGATTTCCGGGGAAATGCTCGTCGCCGTCCGGACTGAAAAGGGAAAGCTCCAGAGAATCCGCATCGTCGCCGCAGACCGCGCGGACGTCCCACAGCTTTTGGTTGAAGCCCACGTTGCCGCCGTGCAGAGTGCAGATCCCGTTTTCGTTGCGGTTCAGTTGAATTTCCCTGCCGTTCAGGCAGAAGCGTCCGTCCCGAATGCGGTTGGCATATCTGCCGATGAGCGCGCCGTGATAGCCGCCGCCCGTGAGGTAGCCCTCCACGGTGTCAAAGCCGCATACGATGTCCTCGGTCTTTCCGCTCCGATCCGGAACAGAGAGGGACTGCAAAATGCCGCCCATATTCAGGATGGCGGCACGGATACCGCCGCGCGCCAGGGTATAGGCGCAGACCGTTTCTCCCGTGGGCATTTTTCCGAATGATTTTTTCTCCATACTCATAGCTACCGATACTCCTTGTGACAATCGTCAGTTTTCCAAATGAATGACCTGATATCCTGCCGCCTTGATCAGCCGATTGAAAACCGCCAGACCGATGCCCTCCTTTGACGGCATGCGGGCATAGATCACGTCCAGCTCGGGCATGGCGCGCAGGCAGGCGAACAGGCGGTGCGCCTGGGTTTCGAGATCGTTCCGACTTCCCATGGACATGCTGTTTTCGCGGGTCAGCAGCTCGGTGTCCTCGGCATAGCAGAGGATGCCGCAGTGGGTCTTGTCCCGCAGAAAATCGTAAACGGCGCGGTCGCCGCCGTCCAAGATCACGACGGGCGATTTCGGCGCATAGTGGCGGTACTTCATGCCGGGGCATTCGGGACGTCCCTCGAATTTTTGGGTCACGGCGGGGTCGATCTCGACGCAAAAGCCCGCCTTTTTCAGCTCCTCGGGCGTTACCGCGCCGGGACGCAGAAGGCGCAGGATGCCGTCCTGCATTTTCACGATGGTGGATTCTACGCCGAAGCGGCAGTCGCCGCCGTCAAGCAATGCGTCCACTCTGCCCCAAAGGTCGGCGCGGACATGCGCAAAGACGGTGGGGCTGGGACTGCCGGACAGGTTTGCCGAGGGTGCGGCAACGGGAACGCCTGCGTCCCGAAGCATCCGATGCGCCACCTCATGCGAGGGCACGCGGAGCGCCACGCTGTCCAGTCCTCCGGTCACGGCGCCCGGAATGCAGTCCTTTTTCGGAAGGATCACCGTGATGGGACCGGGCATGAACAATGCCGCCAGGCGATAAAAGGCATCGTCGGTCACGGCGTACTGCTCCGCCTGTCCTGCATCTGCCAGATGCACGATGAGCGGATTGTCGGACGGGCGTCCCTTGGCTTCGTATATTTTACGTGCGGCGTCTGCGTCGAGCGCGTTGCCGCCCAAGCCGTACACCGTTTCGGTGGGGAATGCCACAAGACCGCCGCGGCGCAGTATTTCGCCCGCTTCGGCAGTCTCGGCGGCTGACAAAATTTTTGTTTGCATATTTTTGGGGGACGCCGCCTCGTTTCGGCGTTCCGAACCTCCTTTTGGGTATGATCGACCTGTTCGTGTGCGTTACCGTGAGACAGCCTCCCTTGTGTAAAGGGAGGTAGCGCGGTGCTCTGCGTAAAACCGCAACGGAGGGATTGTTTGGGTGCAAATTGATTATTACCAATCCCTCAGTCAGCTTCGCTGACAGCTCCCTTTACACAAGAGAGCCTTGGTGTCTTGATC
>USTB01000049.1 GCA_900557635.1 uncultured Eubacteriales bacterium | reverse complement strand
CTTTATAAAGGAAATGTGAATCAGATCTTTAATTTAAGAGGCGGCGGCCTTGCTTTTTACGGCGGGCTGTTCGGCGGCATGCTGGGCGCAGCCATCTACTGTGCCATCCGCAAAAAGGCCTTCATGCAGATGGCAGATACTGCCAGCATGGGAATCGTTATTGCGCAGATAATAGGAAGGTGGGGGGATTTCTTTAACCGGGAATCCTTCGGTGAATATACCAACAGCATATTTGCAATGCAGCTTCCTTTATCCGCTGTGCGTTCCAGTGAAGTCACATCCGTTATGAGGGAGAATCTTGAGACCATAGGAGGCGTTTCCTATATTCAGGTTCATCCGGTCTTTCTTTACGAAAGTCTGTGGTGCCTGCTTTTGTTTCTGCTCATGCTTGTGTGGAAAAGAAAGAAACGTTTTCATGGAGAGGTATTCTTAAGATATCTGGCTGGATACGGACTTGGCAGATTCATTCTGGAATATCTGAGAACAGACAAGCTGACTATTCCCGGAACTTCCATCGGAATTTGCCAGGTGATCTCAGCGGCACTGTTTCTCATATGTGCGGTAGTGGTAACTGTGGAGAGCTCTATGGCGAAGAAGAGAGCTGCAAGGCGCAGACGCAGGAGAGAACAGGATTATGAAGCACAGGAGATGGCGGCCAGACAGGCTGAAGCGGAAGAATACAGAGACAGGCTTAAGCTTGAGCGGGCTTTTGCAGATGAAAAGAAAGGCAGTGTCCCGGAAGCATATTCCGGCAGTGTTCCGGTCTATGAAAGCCAGGAAGAAGAAAGCACTCAGGATGATCCAAAGGAAGAAGAGACTGCCGGATCAGCTTCTGACCAGATGGAAGAAGCTGCAAAGGATGGTTATGAAGAAGTCTCTGAAAATCAGGAAGCAGTTGCTGGCGAAGACGCTGAGACTGAAGAAACAGCTTCGGAAGAATACGAAGAAAATGAAGGCGATGAAGCCGTATCTGAGGAAGCACTTCAGGAAGACGGCAGCTTACAAAAAGACGATTCCGCCTATGAAGAGGTGGAAGAGACTGCTGCACCTTATGGAACAGAAGCTGCTTCTGCAGCGGATCCATCACTTTCAGAAGATGATGAGTGGCTGTATAGCAAGCCGCGCAGATTTGCGAAAAAACCTGCCAATGAGCAGAAAAATTGACGGTATGATCGCCAGATATCACGATCTTGCCGGGCTGAATGAAAGATTTTGACCATTCCAAAAAGGGATGGAAGGCGAAGCGCCGCTTTGGTGAATGACTCATCAAAGCGGCGTTTTTTCTGTGTTTGTAAGGACTTTGTAACACAATTATGTAATAGATTTCATAATTTGCCACTTGTAATTTAGAAGCAAATGGGTTAGAATAAACGCATAAGTGGTAGGAAGTGGAGAAAAGTGGTGACAAATGGGGACGAAGTGGCAGAACTTCCATTTGTTTCCCATCATGAAATACGAAGGGGAGAATCGTATTTCACGAGAGTAGGTGAGTTTCTATGTTCATGGGAGAATACAATCATACAATCGATGCGAAGGGACGTTTGATCGTTCCGTCGAAGTTCAGGGAACAGCTTGGAGACGAATTTGTGGTGACAAAGGGGTTGGATGGCTGTCTTTTTGTGTACGATAACACCGAGTGGAAAAAGTTCGAAGAGAAGTTACAGGCACTCCCACTTACCAATCAGAATGCCAGAAAATTCTCCCGTTTCTTTCTGGCAGGTGCCTCGGCGTGTGAGGTGGATCGTCAGGGACGAATCCTGCTTCCTTCGGTTCTGCGGGATTTTGCAGGACTCGAGAAGGAGGTTGTCCTGGTCGGCGTCGGAAGCCGGATCGAGATCTGGAACAAGGCGACCTGGGCGGAGAAGAATGTCTATGATGACATGGAAGAGATTGCAGAAAATATGGAAGGCCTTGGCATATGATATTTAATCACAAATCAGTATTATTAAATGAGACGGTTGACAGTCTCTGTGTAAAGCCCCAGGGTATCTATGTGGATGGGACACTGGGAGGCGGCGGTCACGCGAGCGAGGTGGCGGCACGGCTGGGAGACGGCGGACGCTTGATCGGGATTGATCAGGATGCGGACGCGATTGCGGCTGCGTCAGAACGTCTGGCTCCCTTTGGAGATAAGATAACCGTTGTGCGGAGCAATTATGAGCGGATTGCACAGGTGTTAGATGAGCTGGAGATTCCGCAGGTGGATGGAATTTATCTGGATCTGGGTGTTTCTTCTTTCCAGCTTGACACAGCGGAACGGGGATTTACCTATCGCGAGGACGATGCGCCGCTGGATATGCGGATGGATCAGAGCCGACCGACAAGCGCCGCCGATGTGGTGAACGGCTATTCGGAGCGGGAGCTGACCCGCATCCTGTTTGATTACGGCGAGGAACGGTTTGCGCCGCGCATTGCCCGCGAAATATGCCGCGCGCGGGAGTCCGCGCCCCTGAGAACCACGGCGGAGTTGAGCGAACTGGTGAAAAGTGCCATCCCGAAAAAGGCGCGGGAGGGCGGTCATCATCCCGCCAAGCGCACCTTTCAGGCGATCCGCATCGAGGTGAACGGCGAGCTTGCATGCATCGAGCCGTCACTGCGCACTGCGGTACAGGCGCTCAAGCCCGGCGGTCGGGGCGTTGTGATCACCTTTCATTCCTTAGAGGACAGGATCACAAAGCAGACCTTTGCCGATCTGGCGAAAGGATGCGTCTGCCCGCCCGATTTTCCCGTGTGCGTGTGCGGCAGGAAGCCTGTCGTCCGTGTGGTCAACCGCAAACCCATTATCGCGTCCGCTGCTGAACTGGAAGAGAACCCGCGCGCAAGAAGCGCAAAGGTCAGAATTATCGAAAAACTGTAAATCCGCCGCCGGATCTGCCGCGCGGCGAAATCATACGCATCTCCCGATGCGTTTGGGGAAAGGAGACGAGCATGCCGAATCAGACCAAGCCCTCTCGCGGGCAGAATCGCGGCGGATCGACCTCCTACGGCGCTCCGAACCAAACGCAGATCCGCACATCGGCGGGCAAGGGGGGCGGCGCGCACAACGCGCCCGCCGGTCCGCACCGACTGCTTACGCCGTTAGCCGAGCGTCAACAGCAGGAGGATCTGCGACAAAAAGACGAAAAACGGGAAGCGCGGCGGGCACTCAGTCCCTTCCGCGTGAAAACCGTGGTACATACCGTAAAGGATAAGGAGCGCAAGCCCTTACCGCTTTTTCTTTTGATCACGGTGTTCGCCTGTTCGCTTTTGGCTTCTTATCTGATCTATTATTCCGTGAAACTGAGCGAATATCAGTCCAAGGTTCTTCAACTGCAAAACGAGGTACGCGATCTGACCGAGCAAAAAACCGAGGCGCAGTTGGAGTTGGATCGCAAAAACGACCTGCTTCTCATCGAGGAGTACGCACTGCGCTACGGCATGGTGCGCGTGGATCAGCTGACCCGATATTATATTTCGGTTTCGGGTGAGGATTCGGTCACGGTGTATCCGAAAAACTAGGTCCGACCGAGGGTCGACGACAAACCCGGTGCGCTTTCATGTTTTGCGCACCCTGCGCATATAGTGAAACGAGCCGTATGTCTGAAAGGAGAGGAAGTGTATGTCGGGTAACGCAAAATCGAATATTGCCGGCAGAAGTATCTTCGTCGCGGCAGTGGCACTGGTGTGCGTCGCGGTTCTGATCGTCCGCCTGTTCTTTTTGCAGGTGATCGGGTACGACCGGTATCAGGCAAAGGTGCTGGATAACATCACCATGGAAACCACCATCACCGCAAAGCGCGGCACCATTTACGACTGCAACGGCTCTCCCCTTGCTACTAACTACACGGTCTACCGCGTCTTTATCTCCCCGCGCGATATTGCGGACGACGCACAGGCACAGCTCATTTCCATGCGGCTGTCCGAACTGCTCGCGGTCTCCTACGATACGGTCTATGCGGAAACGCAGAAGAGCCGATATGCGGACCGCACCATCAAGCGCAACGTGGAGGAAGCCAAGGCAAACGAGGTTCTGGCGTTCATCAACGAAAACGATCTGGATCGGCAGATCCATCTGGAGGCATCGTCGAAGCGTTATTATCCGTACGATTCCTTAGCCGCACAGGTCATCGGGCTTGTGGGCGTGGACGGCGGCATATTGGGTCTGGAACTGCAATACGACGATTATCTGACGGGCACGGACGGCAAATATGTCACCGCAAAGGACGCGTCCGGTCAGGTCATGCGCACCAAATACGAATCGTATGTCGCCGCAAAGGACGGCAACTCCATTTATACGACCATTGACATTGCCATTCAGTCCATGCTGGAGGAACAGCTCAAGCGGACATACACCGAGAGCAAGGCGCAGAACCGTGTTACCGGCATCGTGATGGATGTGGAGACGGGCGCTATCCTTGCCATGGCGACCTATCCTTCGTTTAACCTCAACGACCCGTATACACTGGACGCCGATTCCCGGGCGAAGCTCGACGCCATGCAGTTGGCGGAAGGCTCGGAGGAATATCAGGCGGCGTACAATACATTATTATATTCCCTGTGGAAGAACAAGGCGATCAGCGAGCTTTATGAGCCGGGTTCCACCTTTAAGATCATTACCACCTCGATGGGCATCGAGGAAGGTGCTGTCACCTTCGACGAGCAGATGACCTGCCCCGGTTACCGTGTGGTAGCCGGACAGAAGATCAAATGCCACAAGATATACGGACACGGCACCGGCACTTATGCCTACGGACTGCAGCAGTCATGCAACCCCATGCTGATGACGGTGGCGGAGAGACTGGGCAGAGCAACCTTTTACGAATATTTCAAGGCATACGGCTACACCGAAAAGACGGGCATCGACCTGCCCGGTGAAGCCGGCTCCATCTACCATACATACAGCGGCATGGGACCTGTGGAATTGGCGTGCTATTCCTTCGGTCAGTCCTTTAAGGTAACGCCCCTGCAACAGCTCACGGCGATCAATGCCGTGGCAAACGGCGGCGGGCTGGTCACGCCGTACATGGTGGAAAAGATCGTGGATGCGGACGGAAACGTGGTGTATTCCCATAACGCACAGGTCAAGTGCCAGATCGTCAGCGAGGAGACCGCTTCTTCCATTTCCAAAGTCCTTGAAGAGGGCGTCAGCGGAAACGGCGGTGCGCGGAACACCTACGTGGCGGGTTATAAGATCGCGGCGAAAACGGGTACATCCCAGATCCTGGACGTGAAGAACGAATTCGGCGAGGACTATCTGCGCGTCGGCTCAACAGTGGCATATGCTCCTGCGGACGCACCGCAGGTCTCCACGATCATGGTGGTGGATCAGCCCCAGTGCGAGCAGATCTACGGCTCTTATGTTGCGGCTCCGTACGTCGCCAATTTGCTCAGCGGCGTACTGCCATATATCGGTGTGCAGATCAATTACACCGGGGAAGATCTCAAGCGAATCAACGTCACCCTGCGTGATTATGTGGGTCTGAGCGCGGCGGAAGCGGCGCAGGATCTGCACAATCGCGGCATCGAATACACGGTGGAGGGCGACGGCGAGAAGGTCACCTATCAGACGCCGCTCGGCGGCAGTACCATCAATAAGCAGACCGGCAAGGTCACGCTTTACACCGGCTCCACGGTGGCACAGAAGCACGTGGAAGTGCCCAATGTGGTGGGCAACACGGCGGTGCAGGCAAACCTGACCATCATCAATCGCGGGCTGAACATCGCGTACGAGGGCGCGGCAAACACAACGGCAAAGGATGCCATCGTGGTCAGCCAGACGCCCGAGGCGGGAACCACGGTCCCCTACGGTACGGTGGTCACGGTGACCATGCGCTTTGTGGGCGTGTCGGACGATACGCCGAGCAATACCCCGACCGCGGGTCAGTAAATTCCGACCGCGGGAAAGAGAAAGGACAGGATACAGGAACAAAAGCAGGGCGGCGCGCCTCCCGAGCGGAAGTGAAAGAAACACTCACTTTGTTTGACGGAGGCACGAAACATGAAACTGCGTCAGCTTTTGCATTGCGTTCATCTTCTGCACGGGGAGCTGGACGATCCGGATGCCGAGATCGGTGTGATCTCCCACCGCTCGGACACCTCGTTTTCGGGCGGCATGTTCGTCGCCCTGCGCGGTACGCACTTTGACGGAAACCGCTTTGCGGGGGAAGCCGAACGCAACGGCGCACGCTATCTTGTCACCGACACGGATGCACCGCACACCTCCATGTGTGTGCTGACCGTTTCGGACGCACGCGCGGCACTGGCGCGGATATGGTCAAATTACTACGGCAATCCGGCGGATCGCATGAACATGATCGCCGTGACGGGTACCAACGGAAAGACCACGACCACCAACCTGATTCGGGAACTGCTGACCGGAGCCCTGCACACCAAGGTGGGGCTTATCGGCACCAACCGGAATCTGGTGGGGGAGGAGGAATTGCCGGCCCACCGCACCACGCCGGACTGCTATGAGCTGCAGCAGCTGCTGCGGACTATGGCGGACGCCGGCTGCACCCATGTGGTGCTGGAGGCGTCCTCCCACGCCTTGGTGCAGCACCGGCTGGAGGGCTTGACCTTTCAGGTG
>USTB01000048.1 GCA_900557635.1 uncultured Eubacteriales bacterium | reverse complement strand
TGCCTGCGGCAGACGGCGACCGACGCGGGGCTTTGTATGTTCCTCGGTCTTGCGTCTTTGCAGAATCAAGAAGACGCAGTTACCGGTCGCTCGCGCTCCGTCTGTTGCGCCGACAGATCGAAACATCAATAGAGTTTCAATCGAGCCTTCGGCATTTCCGCGTCTGTGCGGTTGACAAGTGCAGTCGGCTGTGGTAAAATATGGTAATCAAGCATTTACGGAAACGAGGCGGCACGGAATTGGCGGAGAGGTACGGACGACTGCATAAAATGATCACACGGCTCGGTCTTGCGGGACCGTCGGTATCCGAGGAACGGCTGACTTTGATCCCGCGCCTGGAAACGCCGCGTCTTGTTCTGCGTCAGCTCTATGAATCGGACGCAGACGACATGTACGATTATTCCTGTCGGGAAGAGGTCACACGGTTTCTTTTGTGGGATACCCACCCGTCGGTGGGATATACGCGTCGCTATCTTCACGACCTTCAGGAAAAATACCGCGCATGCGAGTATTACGATTGGGGGCTGGAGCTTGCGGAAAACGGACGGCTCATCGGCACCTGCGGCTTTGCCAAATTGGACACCGAAAACCGTTGCGGCGAGATCGGGTACGTCATCCATCCCGACTATCACGGACAGGGACTGGCGGCGGAGGCGGCGGCTTGCGTCATCGCTTTCGGCTTCCTCAAATTGCGTCTGCACCGTGTGGAGGCGCGCTATATGGTGGGCAACGAGGCGAGCCGACGCGTTATGGAAAAGTGCGGAATGACCTTTGAGGGGATCCATCGGGAGGCAATTTATGTGAAGGACACATATCATGATGTCGGGGTCTGCGCCCTGCTGCGGGAGGACTATTTTGACCCGCACGAGCATCAGACCGACACGCCGAATGCCGATGCGCATGCCGCGCAAACCTAAAAACGGGAGGTGTAGCCGTATGACGAAAACACGCTTTTATTCCGAGACGCGAAACGGCGTTCCGCTTCTCAAGTGTTCTCTCTTGACACCGCATCATGGCTTTGCGGGACGTCAGGGTGGCGTCAGCACACTGCCGCATCTGGCGGAACTGAATATCGGCGACGGTCTGGGCGACAGCGCTACACACGTCGCCGAAAATTTGTCGCGTCTTGCCGCGGCGGTTGACGCGCAACCCGATCGGATCGTGCGCGCGAAGCAGGTGCACGGCAATTGTGTCCTGTACGTTACACAAAGCGATTGCGGCAGAATCGACTTGACCTGCGACGGCTTTGTTACCGACGAACCCGATGTGGTGTTGCTGGTCAAGACGGCTGATTGCGTGCCCATTCTGCTTTGTGACCGTAAAAACGGCGTTGTGGCTGCTTTGCACGCGGGCTGGCGCGGGAGTGTCGCTCGCATTGCGGCAAAGGGAATTGAGGCAATGTGCGAGGCGGGTGCCGACCGCAGAACCGTTACGGCGGCGATCGGACCGTGTATCCATTCCTGCTGTTATACCGTCGGCGAAGAGGTAATACAGACCTTTTATGATGTCTGCCGCGAGGACGCAGAGGCTTGCATCGTACAGAACGGCGAGTCGGGGCAGGGAAAATTGGATCTTGCCGCGTGGAATCGACGCGTGCTGTTGCGGGAGGGGATCGCGCCGGATCATATCGCGGTGTCCGACCTGTGTACCTGCTGTCATACGGATCGCCTCTTCTCTCATCGCGGAATGCAGGGAAAGCGCGGCGTGATGGGCGCAGTTATTCGACTGTAATGTTGATGGGCGCACGTTGCCTTTCTGCGGTCGGAACAGGGGAATTGATCTCCGTCTGATGAGACAGACTGCGGCTGCTGCGCGGCATGTCGGATTATCATGAATCGTGACGATCGATTCTGCATACTTTTTTCAAAAAACACTTGACAATTTCGCCGTCCTGTGGTATACTACTGTATGCGACGGGATGCCGGAGTGGTGGAATTGGCAGACACCCGGGACTTAAAATCCCGTGAAACGAAAGTTTCGTACCGGTTCAAGCCCGGTTTCCGGAGTGGAGCAGCCTGGTAGCTCGTCGGGCTCATAACCCGAAGGTCGTGTGGTTCAAATCCCGCCTCCGCAACCAAAACAAAACACCCGAAAAGCCTTTATTTATGCGGCTTTTCGGGTGTTTTTCATTTTTGTACACTTTCACGGCGTCGGCGTAAAAATGCGTTTTTGGGGTGAATTTGGGGTGAATGCTCTGAAAAATTGTCTCTTTGCTTTTCTGCCAAGGGCAATGCCTGTCGATACATGATCCTTTGGCTGTTCCCCTATTGCCGCCGCTTGAATACGTCCGCACGTACATTTTCCGCGCGCGCTTTGGCTTCGGCGATCTGGTGGGCGTAGATCGTTGCGGTGGTTGTCGCGCTGGCATGCCCCAATTCGTTGGCGGCGGTTACAATGTCAACGCCGTTTGCAATCATGGTTGAAGCGGCAGTATGGCGAAAGGCGTGCGGGTGTATGTGCGGTAAGCCGTTCGCCCTGCTGAATTTATTCAGCCAATCCGTGAGGCTGTCGGGGTTCATTCTGTCGCCGTTGTCCTGTGTGAATACGTATCCAGTGTCGATCCATGCGTCCCCGCATTCTGCGCGCCGCGCCTCCTGCATCCCTCTCCACTCCCTCAGAATACACAGGGTTTCGGACGCTAATCTGAGCACGCGGATCTTCCCGGTCTTTGGCGTGCTTTCATACACGCCGCGTTTCGGGCTGTACAGCAACGCCCTTTCAACCGACATAACGCCGCTGTCGAGATCCAGGCTTTCCCATTTCAGTCCCATGACTTCCCCGCGCCGACATCCGGTATCGATCAGCAGATATGTTGCCGCACGCCATTTCAGCGGGGCGCAATCCAATGCGTCAAGAATTTGCGACAGGGTCTGCGGCTGATAGTAATCAGGTGTTTTCCTCTGCACCTTTGGCGGCGTTGCCTTGGATGCGGGATTGAACGGGATCAGCATTTCTTTTTCGGCTTGGGAAAGAATGCTGGAAATCAAACGATGATGTTCGAGGATCGTTTTGCTTGACAGGGGCGCGGTGTTCTTTTCGAGCGTAAATACCGCTTCTGTGCGCAATCCCACGGAGGCGGATATCGCTACAGCCTTTGCGGTCTAACCGATACCCCTGCTCGATCTCCCTCTCAAAGTCGGCGACGGCTCTGGAGAGGGCTTTTTCTATTTGGCGATCTGTCATGTCGGGGCGCGGTGGCTTCCACATGCGGCGTATGCGGACTTGCTTGCCGTTCTCGTCCAAGCCGCCTGCGACGGTGATGCGGTAGCTCGTACCGCCTTTTCCGATTCGCTTTTCAACTGTTGCCATGACTTTTGTCTCTTTTCCAATTCGGCGGGAAAACGGTTTCGCACTTCCACAAGCGTCTTTCCGAGGGGTATCCGTATTTTGCCGCACATTCCTCGGAGGAACGTATTGCCCGCGATATTTCAAGCGTTATCCAATCTTCGATCAGGAATTTGAGTAGTGAAATCACGGTAGGGGACAATTGCCTGAACATCGTTTCCAGTATTTTGTTTTCGCGTTTTTGTTTGTCGCCGTGCGCGGGGTACTCCGCAATTGTTGTTCGTACAGTGGCGGCATCGCCGGAAAACGGATAACCGCCCAATTCCACGGTTGCCCCGCAATGAATCGTTCCGGAAGAATCGGAATCGTTGCAATCAAAAGCAAGATCAGCCGTGCCGTTGCCGATGTCATATCTGCATCCCGCAAGTGCGATATTAACTGGAAGATAAACAAGAAGATCACCTACGGAAATATCAAGGTATTCACAGAGGGTGTCTATTGTGTCACTCCGAATACCTTGCCAACGATTAAAAGCCTTGGATATACCCCCTGCCCGTGCTGATCGTCGGCAGTTACGACGAAAACGGCAAGCCCGACGCGATGAACGCCGCATGGGGCGGCATTTACGAGGGCGATCAGGTGATTCTGTGCCTGAGCGCGGGTCACAAGACCACAAAGAATATCAAGGCGAGAGGCGCTTTCACCGTCAGCTTTGCCGACAAGGCACACACCGCCGCCTGCGACTATGTGGGTCTTGTGTCCGCCAATAATACGCCCGACAAACTGGAAAAGGCGGGCTTCCACACCGAAAAGAGCGAATTTGTGGACGCGCCCATCATTACCGAACTGCCGATGGCACTGGAATGCGAGCTGGTGAAGATCGATGAGGACGGCCATATTATCGGTAAGATCGTCAATGTCAATGCTGACGAAAGCATTCTCGGCACAAACGGCTTGCCCGATGCCGCAAAGCTGCAGCCGATCAGCTTTGATCCGGTGAACAACGCATATCTTGTGCTCGGTGAAAAGGTCGGCGATGCCTTTTCGGACGGAAATACGCTGAAGGTACACGACTGACGGCGTGATCCTCAATAATCCGATGCAGTCAGAACGCGCTCCCGAGCCGCGGAAACGGTTCGGGGGCGCGTTTTTCGTTGTGCCGTTTACGAAATTGCAGACAGGAACAGTTCGTTCAGCTCATCCCAACCGCAGTTCTTTTCCTGCGGCATGGCGGCGAGAGCTTCCTTGAGCGCGGCGATCTGCTCATCCAAAAATGCATTGATCGCATCGATCCTCGGAATCATTTTGATTTCGGGCGACTCGGTTTTCAGCCGGAGCAGGCGGCGTACCTCCTCCGTCAGCTCCGACGGCAGTTCCGCTTTTGCAAGCTCGCAAAACTTCATGGGCGGAGGCGTGTGCCTGTCCAGAACCCAGCGGCAGGCAAGCACCGGTCTTAAGACGTAAAAATACTTTTTTGCCCTGACCGTATCGCCCTTCAGGAATTCGCGGTAGTTTCCGTCCGCCGTGCTCAGATAGTGGTACAGGCTCTTCTTTTGCGAAAAATACTCGGTCATGATCTTCCGCAGTCGGTCGGCGAACGGCGTTTCCGTGTATACGATCGGAGAGGAAAACCACTCAAACAGGGTGGGGTTTGACCGATACAGCAGGCGAAGCGTTTTTTGGAGATCCCAGCCGTTGATATCCAGATCGTCCGAGATCGGAAGCTCGATGACATCGCGGACTGCCTCCAGACGCAGGTAATCGTCCTTTTCCCGTGCGTAAATAAAGCGTACATCGTAGTCGCTGTCCGGGGAAGCGAAGCCCCACGCGCGGCTTCCCGATTCCACGGCAAGCAGTATTTTGACCCTGTTTTCCTTTTCAATCTGTCTCAGCTTTTGCTTGATCAGTTCCCTCATTTGATGTCACCTTCTTTTTCTTCCACGGCGGTTCACCGTCCGCCGCCTTAAAGTTGTATACGGGCTTCATGATGCCCAGAATTTCCACCGATTCCCGTATGACATCGATGATGTCGTCAATGGACTTATATGCCATGGGCGCCTCATCAATGGTCAGCTCGTTCACGGACGTGGTGTAAATTCCCTCCATTGCCGCCTGATATGCCCCCAGATCGATCGTCTCCTTTGCCCGACTGCGCGACATGATTCTGCCTGCCCCGTGGGGTGCTGAGTAATTCCATTCGGGATTGCCCCGTCCCACGGCGAGAACCGAGCCGTCACGCATGTTGATGGGGATGAGGACCTTTTCTCCTGCGTGGGCGGCGATGGCGCCCTTGCGGAGGATCATTTCCTTGGTGTCGATGTAATTGTGGACGGTGTGAAAGGACTCCGTTTCCGTCATGCCGGCACGTTCCAAAAGGATCTCCGCCATCCTTTCCCGATTTCTTTTGGCAAACTGCCGGCAGATCTCCACGTCGTGGAGATAATCCTCGAGAAACGACCCGTAGAGCCAGCATAGATCCTCGGGCACATCCGACGCTTTGGCTTGAAATTCCCGTTCGAGCGCCTTGAGCGCCGCCTGGATTTCCGCGCGTCTGCCTTCCGCCTTGTAGGTGCGGATGATCTCGTCCCGTTGGGCGAAATACTCCGCTTTTCCTGCGTGAAGATCGACGGCAAGCTGTTGATACAGCTCTGCGACCTGCTTGCCCAGATTTCGGCTTCCCGAGTGGATCACAAGATAACATGTGCCGTCGGATGCACGGTCGATCTCGATAAAATGATTCCCGCCACCCAGCGTCCCCAGCGAGCGTTCCAGACGCTTGGTGTTTTTCAGGGAGCGGAAACAGCGGAGTCCCGTCAGGTCAAAGCGTTCCATGCGCCCTTCCCATGTATTCATGCCGGAGGGGATATAGTGCGCCGCTTCGTCTATCCGTACAAAATCCGGCTCGGTTTCAGCGAGCCTGACGGTGTACATCCCGCAACCGATGTCCACGCCCACAATGTTGGGGCATGCCTTATCGGTCACCGTCATGGTGGTGCCGATGGTGCACCCTTTTCCGGCGTGAACGTCCGGCATAATGCGCACGCGGCTGTCTTTGGTCAGGTCGTAATCGCACATTCTGCGGATCTGCTCGATGGCGTCGTCCTCCACGACCCGCGCGTAGCAGACGGCGGTGCTGACCTTTCCCTGTATTTCAAACATATGGGTATCCTCCTTTCATAAATTGCGGTACGGCTATGCCGTGTGGCACGGCACTCTGCGTAAAACCGTGACTGAGGGATTGTCTCGGCGCAAAAAGTATCTGTTACAATCCCTCAGTCAGCTCCGCTGACAGCTCCCTT
>USTB01000047.1 GCA_900557635.1 uncultured Eubacteriales bacterium | reverse complement strand
CCCGCCGTAATCTCGTAGGGACGGCACTGCGCGCGCAGGGTCATGAGAAGGTCGCCGTACAGAAGCGCGTACATCATGCGGTACAGCATGGGGAGGGTGAGACGAAAGCCCGGACTGTGATCCAGACCGCTGATATTAAAGGAGATCACGGGAACGTATCCGTACCCCGCCTTTTCCAGTGCCTTGCGCAAAAGGGAGATGTAATTGGAGGCGCGACAGCCGCCGCCCGTCTGGGACAGCATCAGCGCCACGCGGTGGGTATCGTATTTCCCACTTTGCAGAGCGTCGAGGAACTGTCCGATGGTCAGAAGCGCCGGATAGCAGGTGTCGTTATGTACGTATTGCAGTCCGCACTCGACAACGCGGCCTCCCTCGTTATGCAGTACCTCACAGTGATAGCCGTAGGCATTGAAAATGCGCTCGATGAGGGAAAAGTGCACGGGGAGCATATTCGGCACTAATACGGTGTGCGTCCGACGCATGTCCTCGGTAAATACGGGATACGGAAATGCGGATGGTTTTTTCTTTTTCGGCATATTCCCGACACCTCCTTTTTGCGTGTGATTCTTGATATTTTTCGGGCTTTCGGAGCGTTACCGTCTTGCGTCCAGTGCGCCGAGCAGACTGCGCAGACGGATATTGACCGCGCCGAGATTGGTGATCTCATCGATCTTGATCTGGGTATACAGCTTTCCCGCGCGTTCCAAAATGGAACGCACCTCGTCGGTGGTAATGGCGTCGATGCCGCAACCGAAGGAAACGAGCTGTACCAGCTCCACGTCGGGATGTGCGGCGGCATAGCGCGCGGCGGCGTACAGGCGGGCGTGGTAGGTCCACTGGTTGAGAACCGTTACCTGACCCGCCTCGGCTAAGTCGGAGACCGCATCCTCGGTCACGACGCAAAAGCCGAGCTTTGCGGCAAGACGGTCGATGCCGTGATTGATCTCGGGGTCCGCATGATACGGTCTGCCCGCCAAGATCATGACCCGCCGTCCGTTCTCCTGCGCCCACCGCAGTGCGCGGTGTCCCTCGTCCCGAAGCGCCTGCATGTAGCGCTCATATTCGGCAAAGCCGCGCTTGACGGCACGTCGGATATCGGACAGGGAAAAGTCGCCGAACGGCTCACGCAGACATGCCTGCAGAGTGCGCGCCATATCCTTTTCGCGATCCAGGCGCAGATACGGGAACAGGAGGGGCGTTTTGCGCAGACCCTCCATGTTGGAGTGCAGAAGCTCCCCGTAGTACGCCACGACCGGACAGTTATAGTGATTTGTGCCCTGACCCTCGTCCACGTTATAGGAAAGGCAGGGATAGAACACGGCGTCCACGCCCTGCCCGAGCAGGGTCTCCACATGGCCGTGCATCAGCTTTGCGGGGTAGCATGCCGTGTCGGACGGGATACTGTACTGCCCGCGTGCGTACAGGGCGCGTGAGGAAAAGCCGGACACCCGTACGCCCAGTCCCAACGTGCGGAAGAGGGTGTGCCACAGGGGCAAAAGCTCCGCCATGCCCAGTGCCATGGGAAGCCCGATGCACCGACCGGACGTGTCGCCCGTATCGTCCATATACGTCTGTAGCTTTTCCTGCTTGAAGGCAAACAGATTGGGGAGTGTCTCGGGACACGTGCCGTCCGCGCCGCCTCGCTGTAAGCTCGCGCCCCGCTCGCATCGGTTGCCCGAAATGTATCTGCCGCCGTCCGCAAAGGTGTTCACGGTCAGCATGCAGTGATTGGTACAGCCGCGGCAGGTCACGGTGCGCGAGGTATGCGAAAAGCGCGCCAGCTCGTCTGCGGTAAGCAGGGAGCTTTTTCCCGCGGACTGCGCATGGGCGAAAAGCGCCGCGCCGTAAGCGCCCATCAGTCCCGCGATCTGCGGACGGATGACCGTGTGACCGATCTCCCGCTCGAAGGCGCGCAGAACTGCGTCGTTATAAAATGTGCCGCCCTGCACCACGATGTGCCGTCCGATATCGGCAGCGCTCCGTGCGCGGATGACCTTGTACAGTACGTTTTTGACCACGCTGACCGACACTCCCGCCGAAATGTCGGCGACCGTCGCGCCGTCCTTTTGCGCCTGCTTCACCGAGGAATTCATAAAGACCGTGCACCGCGACCCCAGATTCACGGGAGACGGCGCGAACAGTCCCTGCCGCGCAAATTCGGCAATGTCGTAGCCCATGGAGCGCGCAAAGGTTTCGAGGAACGAGCCGCAACCCGACGAGCATGCTTCATTGAGCAGGATGGTGTCAACGGCGCCGTTCTTCACGCCGAAGCATTTCATGTCCTGCCCGCCGATATCTAAGATGAAATCCACCGCAGGGTCGAAAAACCGCGCGGCGGTAAAGTGCGCCATGGTTTCCACCAAGGACGTGTCAGTGTGGAAGGCACTGCGGATCAGATCCTCGCCGTATCCGGTCACAGCCGAGCCGGCGATCGTGATCCGATCCCCGCACAGCGCCCGCACCTGCAGAAGCTGATCGCGTACCACGCCCACGGGGTCGCCCCGATTGGAGGCATAGTAGGAATAGAGCAGTCTGCCGTCGGGCGTGATGAGGGTCAGCTTGGTGGTGGTGGAGCCGCAGTCGATGCCGAGGTACGCGTTTCCCGCATATTCGGACGGATCGCACTGCGGTGTCCGCGCCAATGCATGACGGCGGCAGAATTCGTCGTATTCCTCATGCGAGGCGAACAGGGGCGAGGTACAGCTCACCTCCGCCTTCTGCTCACATGAACGCTCCACGGCGGCAAGCAATTCGTCCGCCGAAAATGACTTTTCGCTCCCTGCGGCATACAGTGCGGCACCCAGCGCCACGGCGATCAGGGCATACGGCGGAAAGACCGCGCAGTCCTCCGTCAGTCCCAGCGTCTCGGCAAACCGCTGACGCAGTCCCGTATTATAATAGAGCGGACCGCCCAAAAACATGACCTTGCCGCCGATGCGCCGTCCCTGCGCCAGTCCCGCCACGGTCTGATTGACCACCGCCTGATACACCGAGGCAGCGATATCCGCCTTTGCCGCGCCCTGATTGAGAAGGGGCTGAATATCGGTCTTGGCAAACACGCCGCATCGGGACGCGATGGGGTAAATGCGCTCGTGGCGCATGCTCAGCGCGTCCAGCTCGTCCGGCGTCACGTTCAGAAGGGTCGCCATCTGGTCGATGAATGCGCCCGTGCCGCCTGCGCACGTACCGTTCATCCGCTCGTCACAGCCGCCGGTGAGGAACAGGATCTTCGCGTCCTCCCCGCCCAGCTCGATCACGGCGTCGGTGTCAGGCTCCAGGGTGCGCACGGTCTCGCCCGTGGCATAGACCTCCTGCACAAACGGCAGTCCCGCCGCCTGCGCCATGCCCAGTCCCGCAGACCCCGCCACGGCGACATACACGCGGTCGCCGCCCGCAAGCGGGAGCGCTTCCTGTAAAAGCTCTAAGGTCTTGCGGCGCACCTGCGCATAGTGCCGCTCATATTTTTCGTATACGATCCTTCCGTTTCGGATCAGCACCAGCTTTGCCGTGGTCGAGCCGACGTCAATGCCGAGCGCTGTCCGTCCTTCGGTCGGTAAGTTCAATGTTTCCATGCAGTTTTCCACATTTCTTCGGGCGGTTCGCCTTCTATCGTGCGGTGCCGCCCCGCTGTGAATTTTTATTTTTGATAAGTGAGCCTGTCCCGAAACGGCGCTCACTCGGTTCTCAGCGCCTCCACAGGGTCGCGCTTGGAGGCGATCCGTGCGGGAATAAAGCCTGCGATCAGGGTGAGTGCCGTGCTGATTGCCACCAAGATCACCGCGCCGAGCCACGGCAAGGCGGCGCCGATGTTTCCGATGCCCGAGAGGGAACGGATGACGGCATTGATCGGGAAGCACAGCAGGACGGTCACAGCCACGCCGATGAGTCCCGAGCACAGTCCGATGAGCAGGGTTTCGGCGTTGAACACGCGGGAAATATCGCGCTTGGACGCGCCGATGGCACGCAGAACGCCGATCTCCTTGGTGCGCTCCAGCACCGAAATATACGTGATAATGCCGATCATGACCGACGATACCACAAGCGAAATGGAGACAAACGCAATGAGCACGTAGGAGATGACGTTGATGATGGTGGTGATGGAGGACATGAGAAGTCCCACAAGATCGGTATACCGGATCTGCTTCTCCTCGGGCACGCTTGCGTTATAGCGGTCGATGAGGTCGGACACCCGATCCTTGCCCGCAAAATTGATGCAGTACAGGCTGATGGATTCGGGAACTGCCTCGTTCACACAGCCCATCGCCTTCAGGTTATCGTCATAGGTGCCCTCGGTGGTGAACTGCCCGCCGAGCATCGCGCCGCCCTCCTCGGACTGCGCAAAGCGCAGAAGCACCTCGGCTAAATTGTCCTCGGTGACCTCTTGCCCGGGCATGAGCAGGGAAATGGACGCAATGAGCTTTTCACGGTCTGCATCGCTCAGGGACAGCAGATACAGCTGCACCATCTCGGGGGTCACGGTGCTCGTGCCGAACGGCACGCCCGTAAAGACATCGTACTCCGCCGTCGCCATCTGCTGTTCGGCGATCTCGCTGTCGCGGTCGATCCCGATCATGCGGTCAAGCAGACGGGTGTTGTAGGCGAGCACGCCCGAGATCGAGGGGGCAATGGCGTCGGGGTTGGGACGCACGATACCGCAGATGCGGACGGCGATGCCGTTCTCCTGCACGAACCGCTCCTGATCAAAGTCGGCGCGCTCCCGCACGTCCTCCCACACCGGATAGGTCTCGCCGTTCGCAGTGTAGGTCTTGTCGGTTTTTTCGTAATATGCCGAATTCGGAACAAGGTACAGGGTCATGTTCAGGAAGTCGTCATAGGAGAAGGTCTGGTCGGATACCGTGTACTCCTTCCCCTGCATGAGATCGTTAAACATGTCCTCCAGTTCGTTCTGATCGTTGATGCCCAGAATGTAGGTCACAAGATTGGAAACGGCGTTGTTTTCGTCCAGCACCAGCATCATTTCATCGTCGCCTGTCGCCCACTCGCCCGAGATCAGGTCGTATTGCTCCCGCAGAAGGGAGTCGTTGTCCTGCATGCGCGAGAAAATATTGAACATGTCCGCCAGATCCATTCCCGCCGCCGAGTTGCTCATCATGGACGAGAGATACGTGAAATAATCTCCCATGTGCTCGAAGATCGTGGTGGGGTTCGCGCGGGTCGCGCCGTTCTGCGCATAGACCTGCAGGTCGTAATCGTAGGTGTACTGCACGTTGCTGATCGCCGCCGTGCCGTCGCGCTCCTCGGTCAGCTCTCCCATGTGCGCCTCAAGATAGGTGCGGAATGCCTCAAGGTCGTTGATATGGGTCGCCGACATGGCGCTCATCATGGCGCCCGCCGAATCGTCCACGTAAACAGTGCCCTCCTGCACCTCACGCGCCTCCTTTTCCGCCTGCGCGCCCATTGCCGCCGCCATGGCGGTGTAGTCCTGCGTAACGCGGCTGATTGCGATGGGGTAGGAGGACAGGGTGTCCTCCTGCACCGTCGCAATGTAGCTGTTGATGCCCGAGGAAAGCGCCAGGATCAGCGCGATGCCGATGATGCCGATGCTCCCCGCAAAGCTGGTGAGGAAGGTGCGTCCGCGCTTGGTCATCAGATTGTTCAGGGAGAGGGACAGCGCCGTGCCGAACGACATGGAGGGCTTTTTCACCTTCTTCGCGCTTTTTGCACCTGTATCCTTTGCACCCTTCGCCGCTTTTTCCTCAGACGTGACCTCGCCCGTGTACGGGTCGGAGTCCGATATCAGCTGTCCGTCCTTTAGGCGGATGATGCGCGTGGAATACTTCTCTGCAAGCTCGGGGTTGTGCGTCACCATGATCACCAAGCGATCCTGTGCCACCTCGCGCAGAAGCTCCATCACAGCTACGCTTGTTTCGCTGTCCAGAGCGCCTGTCGGTTCGTCCGCCAAAACGATCTCGGGGTCGTTCACCAGTGCGCGCGCAATGGCGACTCTCTGCATCTGACCGCCCGACATCTGCGCCGGCTTTTTCTTGAGCTGGTCGCCCAGTCCCACCTTTTCCAGAGCCGCCGCGGCACGCCGACGCCGCTCCGCTTTTCCCACGCCCGCAAGCGTGAGCGCCAGCTCCACGTTGGAGAGCACGGTCTGGTGCGGGATCAGGTTGTAATTCTGGAACACAAAGCCGATGGAATGGTTGCGGTATGCGTCCCAGTCTCCGTCGCGGAATTCCTTGGTGGAGCGCCCGCCGATGAGCAGATCGCCCGATGTGTAACGGTCAAGTCCGCCGATGATGTTCAGCAGTGTGGTCTTGCCGCAGCCGGACTGGCCCAGAATTGCGACGAACTCGCTCTCACGAAAGGCGATGTCGATGCCGCGGAGCGCCCGCACTGTCAAAACTCCCGCCGCATAGTCCTTCTTTATGTTTCTCAGTTCAAGCATCGTTTTCTCCGATTCCGCCGTTTATTTTGCCGATTTTTGCCGCCGTTGTCGCGTTTTTATATAATATTGTATTGTAGCAAACCATTGTAAACGCACGATAAACGCCCCGAAATGTTTTTGTGAAATTTCCCACCCCTTGACCAATCGCCCGCCGCGTGGTACAATAGAGGTGCAAGGAGACGCGGGGAGAG
>USTB01000046.1 GCA_900557635.1 uncultured Eubacteriales bacterium | reverse complement strand
ATTTCGGGAAAGCGGTACAGATGCTCTGTGCCGAAGAGGAAGTCCACATACGGATATTTATACTTGACGTCGTCGCGGCGATGCTCCTGGGACACCATGCACCCGCACATGCCGATGAGCAGGGAGGGCTTCTTTTCCTTGAGATGCTTGAACTGCCCCGTGACGGAGAGGGTCTTTAGTTCCGCGTGCTCGCGGATGGCGCATGTGTTGACCAGGATCAGATCCGCCTGCGACGGATCGTCCGATACGGTATAGCCCATGCGCTGTGCCATGCCCGCAAGGCGTTCGCTGTCCGCCTCATTCTGCTGACAGCCGAAGGTCTGGATATAAAAGACGGGCGCATTTCCCGCAAGGCTCAGCGCCACCTGATCCATTACGGCGTTCTGACGTGCGATTTCCTGCTCGGAAACGGTGATCTGTTTCATGTGGAATCCTCTTGTTTTCTCTTTGACCGGCGAAATATTATCCAATAAATTATAGCAAATATCTTTCCTCTTTACAAGGGCTTTTGACAATTTTTTACGTTTTTGCGCAAATCCTCGGCGCAAATTGCACGCGCCGTGCAAAACGGGACGCAAAAAATCCGAGATCCTGCGGCAAAAATCCCGTCCGATGTCATATTTACCCGCCGACGGGACAAAATAAAAACGCCGCGCTTTCAAAAAAGGCGGCATCCGAACCCAACGGTTCCCGATATTCACTTATGCATTTGGGGGACTGTGCGCGCACTGCGGCTTACAGTCCGGTGCTTTCCAGATAATGAACGGCGTCTGCCGGCGTTTTGAGCTGTTCGATGTCCTCGTCGGGTACGGTCACTCCGGTCGCTTCCTCCAAAGACATGAGCATTTCCACAACATCAAGGGAGCTGGCGCCCAATTCATCCATAATGGCGGCATCCTCCGAAATATCCGATTCACTGATATGCAATTGATCTGCAATGATCTGCTTAACAACGTCCATTAGTAGTTCTGCGGTCATAACGAACTCCTCCTTCTTTCTTTCGCAACGGGCACTATTTTACAACATCTTTTCCCGTTTTGCAAGCCCCTTTTCGCCTTTTTTTGAAAAATACGCAAATTGGACAGTTTATAAAAAAGTGCTTGACATTCTTTTGGCAATTCGGTATAATAAATTGTTAAATGAGCGAAGGGAGCCGCAGACCATGCATATCAATACGGGAACCATCTACAGAAAAACCGGGAAACCCCTGTGGACCCGCCTGCTGACAGGGCTTTTACTGGTGGGAAGCGCGGGAATTCTGCTCGGCGCTTTCATGCTGGTGGGCGTACTTGCAAATCGGTTCGACATTAAATTTCTTCTGTTTTTGGCATGGATACCCGCCGCCGTTCTGGACATTACGATCCTTCGGCACTTCTTTTCCTATCGGATCAGCGCAGGATATGCCGCCGTGGTGCAGAATGTGCTTGCCACCGGCAGAGCGCCCGACAATGCCGTGGATACCTCGGCGCGGGTGGTCAATGCCCGCTTTGAAAATCCCGCGGCATATGCCGAATACGATAAATCGGTGAAGAATTCTCTGCGTGAGATCTTAAAGTCCATTTCCTTCCGCAGGAAGCGGCGCGACGGTCGTCCGATTTCCCAATATGCCGAAGTTTTCGACAGGCTGTGCGTGATGTGGCTTCATGTGCAGATCCGCTATTGCGTCCTCGCCTACACCTTCTACCGTTACGATCAGGACGTGTTCACCAGTGCGGCGGACGGCGTTGCCATATACTATTGCAATTACCGCAAACTCCAACAGCCCGCGCGCACCTTCGTGTTCACCAACATTGCAGTGCTCGCCGCGGGGACGGCGTTGTTCTCCGTTCCGATCTGCGCGCTTTTCGGGGTGTTCGACTGGAGCATGATGCTTGCCGTGCTCTGCGCCTTCGGCGTGGCGTGGGCGATTAAATTCGCATTTATCGACAGTTACCTTTATATCGGTTTGATGCGGAGCTTCCGCGCCGCAGTGGACGCGACCCCCATTCCGGCGGGACTGTACGCATGGCTGTCCGAGCGTTCGCACGCATATGCCGTCCTGTATCGGCGCGGCAGAAAGAAGGCGGCGGAGAGCAATTACATGGATGTGCTGTACGGGAGTGAGGAAATGCCCGCCGTTCACCTTCCCGGCTTCGACGATGAGGTACCCCCACAGGGCGTCGGGGCATCGGGAGCTTCCCGCTATGCATCCTCCTCCACCACCGCACAGCTCAAGCGCGTGGAGAGCAGAGGAAAGAACCCGTATGCGCAGTATGAGCTTTCCCTTCCGCAGACAGGAAAGCCCGTTTACTGTATGAAATGCGGCTCCAAAAATTATCCCGGCGCACGCGTATGCACCAATTGCGGCAGGGAGCTTAATTCGTAATCCATTAGAACAGGAGAGATAGATTTATGGCAGTATTTGTTACAGGCGGCGCCGGCTATATCGGCAGTCACACATGCATCGCGCTGATGGAGGCGGGATACGACGTGGTTGTTATGGATAATTTCGATAACAGCCATCCGGAGGCAATTTCCCGTGTGGAGAGCATCACGCAGAAAAAGGTTCGGCTCTATCAGGACGACGTGCGCAACGAGGAAGCGCTGAGAAAGGTCTTTTCGGAGAACCGTATTGACGCGGTGATCCACTTTGCAGGGCTGAAATCGGTGAATGAATCGGTCAGTCAGCCCGTCCGGTATTACGACAACAACCTGATCAGCACCATCCGCCTCCTGGAGGTCATGGAGGAATTCGGCGTCCGACGCTTCGTGTTCAGCTCGTCTGCCACCGTGTACGGTATGCAAAAGGAAATGCCCGTGGCGGAGGATCGCAGTCTCGGCGCGATCAACCCTTACGGCAGAACCAAGCTCTTCATCGAGGAGATTCTGCGTGACGTCGCCCATGCCAACCCTTCCTGGCACATTGCTCTGCTTCGCTATTTCAACCCCATCGGTGCGCATGAAAGCGGACTGATCGGCGAGGACCCGCAGGGCATCCCCAATAACCTCATGCCGTATATCTCTCAGGTCGCCGTGGGCAAACTGCCGCGCCTTACGGTTTACGGAAACGATTACAATACGCCGGACGGCACCGGCGTCCGCGACTATATCCACGTCGTTGATCTGGCTCTGGGTCATGTCAAGGCGGTGGAGTGGACCTTTGCCCATGCAGGATGCGAGCCGTTCAACCTCGGGACGGGACGCGGTGTCTCGGTTCTGGAGCTGATCAATGCCTTTGAACGGGCAACCGGCGCTCATGTGCCGTATGTGATCGGACCCCGCCGTGCAGGCGACCCCGATATGCTGTATTCCGATCCCACCCGCGCCAAAAACGAGCTGGATTGGGTCGCGACCCGTACCGTGGAACAGATGTGCGCCGACTCCTGGCGTTGGCAGAGCAAAAACCCAAACGGGTATCAGGAGTAATTGAAAAAATAATGACGGGGAGGGCGCCTGTTCCGCAGACGTCCCTCCCTTGACTGTTATGATGTTTTCTCTTGAATTGTATTTTGCAGAGACGGAAGGGAACGGCGGCAGCGCGAACTGCGTTTCGGAAAGGAGAGGCTTCATGAGCGGAGACGGACAACTGCATGCAAATCACCGACAAAGACTGAGAAACCGCTTTTTGAAAGAGGGTCTTGACCATTTTGAGAAGCATAACGTGCTTGAGCTTTTGCTCTTTTTCTGCATTCCGCGTGTCGATACCAACGAGCTTGCACACAGACTTCTGCAACGGTTCGGCTCCATCACGAACGTGCTGACCGCATCCCGCGAGGAATTGTGCTCGGTGGACGGTGTGGGCGAAAATACCGCGCTTTTTCTCCGTCTTTTGGGAGAGTTGCGCGTCGTGATGCTCAATGAAACCGCAGAGGAACGCATCACGCTGGGAGATACCGCCCGCATCGAGGAATATCTTGTGGAGATCTATACCGGATTGCGCGAGGAGACCGTGTTCGTTCTGTATTTCAACGCAAAGGAGCAATTGATCTGCGCCGAAAAGCTGTTCACCGGATCGGTGTCGTCCTGCGTCATGCGCAAACGGCAGATCGTGGAAAAGGGTCTTTCGGTGGGCGCGTCCTTCTTTATTCTGGCGCATAACCACCCCAACGGTATCGCCGCACCGTCCGACGAGGACATGCGGGTGACACGTTCCATGTCGCACCTGTTCTGCGAGCTGGAAATGCCCTTGGCGGATCATTACATCGTGGGCGACGGCAAGGCTTGCTCTCTGCGCGCATGGAGGCAGGACACGCAAACCTGATTTCGGCAGAAAAAAGACAAATTATATAACAACACCGCATGCCCCTCCCATCGAGGTCGCATGCGGTGTTGTTTTTGCGTCGGGCGCTTTCGGATATTGGTAATGCCTTAAAATGCACCGCCGCGGCGGCGTCCGAAGAGGCGGCGGAGGATGCCCACGGGGATTACGGTGAGTGCGGGCAATAGGACGGCGCGCCATTCGGTCACGGTGAGGGGCACACAGCGGAAAACCGAGAAGCCGAAGCACACCAGTCCCATCTGCACTGCCGCCGCAAGGAGCAGAACGGGCAGGAAGCTACGGTTGGCAAACAGTCCGGACAGCAGATTCCGTCTGCCCGCGCGTGCGTTGAAGGCGTTGAGCAGTCCCGCAAGGACGAACAGAGTGAAAAAGCCGGTGAGGAAGCAAAGCTCCCCGGGGAGCGCGCGGAAGGAAGCGTGTACGCGCGGCGAGGTCAAAAACCACACGCACAGTCCGACGGTGTACAGTCCCGTCCACAAAATGGAGAGCGTCATGGGGGCGCACAGAACCGGCTCGGTGCGTCGGAGCGGCGGGTCGTGCAGATATTCCTCGCGCGGCGCTTCGCCCGCAAACGCCAGTCCGGCAAGGGTATCCATGATCAGATTGATCCACAGCATCTGAATGACCGTGATGGGGGTATCGATCCCCAAAAACGAGCCTGCGACCGACACGCCGACGGCGCACAGGTTCATGGTGAGCTGAAAGACCAGAAATTTACGGATGGAGCGGAACACCGTGCGTCCGTACAGGACGGCGCGGACGATGGAAGCGATATTATCGTCGCGGATGCAGATGTCCCCCGCCTCCTTTGCCGCCTCTGTTCCGCTTCCCATGGCAAAGCCGACGTCGGCGGCGCGCAGAGCGGGTGCATCGTTCACGCCGTCTCCGGTCATTGCCGCCACCAGATCGCATTTCTGCGCCGCGCGCACCAGTCGGCTCTTATCGGACGGCAGGGCGCGGGACACCACGCGGAGCTTCGGCAGTGCCGCAGTCAGCTCGTCGTCGGACATGGCGGAAAGCTGTGCGCCGGTGTACACGGCGTTTCGGTCTGCGGGCTTTAAGATGCCGCATTCCCGCGCGATGGCGGTGGCGGTGTCGGGAGAATCGCCCGTGATCATGACCACCTGCACGCCTGCCCCCTGCAAATGGGAGACCGAGCGTGCGGCGCTTTGACGCAGACTGTCCCGAATGACGGCAAGCCCCACAAAGGTCAGATTGCGCAGAGGGATGCCGGGGGCGGGCGCACGGTCGGACACCGCGATGGCAATGACGCGGTATGCCTGCTCGCCCAGTGCCTTGATCCGCGCGCGCAGAGGCTCGGGGTCGGGCAGGGGCGCCACCGTACCATCCGCGGTCAGGCAGGACGTACTGCCGCCGAGGATCAGCTCGGGCGCACCCTTGATCAGCCACAGTGCCGAAGCGCCGGGAAAGGCGACAGCGGCGGCAGAAAAGCGGTTCGCACTGTCAAACGGGATGCGTCGGATCACGGGACAGGCAAGCAGATCCTTGGGCGGCGAGGGCAGGCAGAAGGAAAGAAGCGCGCGTTCCGTGGCGTTGCCGCCCGAAACCTCGCTCCCCTGCCATGTACTGCCGGTATTGCGCACGGCGCACAGTATGAGATAGCGTCGGAGCGGCTCGGGGATGCGCGCACATGAAGGATAGGAATGCAGTGCCGCATCGCAGAAGGAAACCATTTGCGGGCGTCCGCGCGTCAGAGTTCCGGTCTTATCGGTAAACAGGATGTTCACGCATCCGGCAGTCTCGATGCCCACAGGACGGCGCACCAAGACATTGTCCTTTGCCATGCGGAACAAGTTGGAGGAGAGCACCACGGTGATCATCATGGGAAGTCCCTCAGGCACAGCCACCACCACGGTGGTGATGCCCAGCGTGAGGGCGTGCAGGAGGTGGGACAGGAGCTGTGGGAAGGGCATGGACAGTCCCCCGCCCGAGGCGAACAGGCGAAACAGGTCGCTCAGCGTGACCAGTGCCGCCGCGCCGTAGCCGATGCGGCTGAGGGTGCGCGCCAATCCGGTCAGCCGTTCCTTCAACGGACTTTCCCGCGATTCGGTTTGCAGATCCGCCATCATGGAGCCGTACAGGGTGTTGTCGCCCACCCGCAGGACGAGCATGGTGCCGCTCCCGCCTGAAACGATGCTCCCGCGTGACAGACATGAGGCGTGGGTCAGCGGGTCGGCGCATACGCGGCTTCCCGCCTCATGCGTCGCCGTATCGGGCGTTTTCGGGACATCGCGGCTTTCCCCGTTAAGTGCCGACTGATCGACGGTCAGCGCGCCCTCCGCCAGGATTCCGTCGGCGGGGATGCGGTCGCCTGCCTCTAAAACGACGAGATCGCCCGCCACCAGATCGCCTACGGGAAGCTGAATGCGTCCCTCGGCGCGCAGGACGGTGCAAAGGATATCCGCCGCC
>USTB01000045.1 GCA_900557635.1 uncultured Eubacteriales bacterium | reverse complement strand
CGGGATCATCGGCATGAGCGGTGCGGGAAAGAGCACTCTTGTGCGCTGTATGAACATGCTCGAACGCCCCACCGAGGGAACGGTGCGGGTGGACGGACGGGACATCGGTTCCCTTTCCGACCGTGAACTGCGCGAAATGCGGCGCAGTGTCACCATGATCTTTCAGGGCTTCAACCTCCTGATGCAGCGCAATTGCCTGCGCAACATCTGCTTTCCCCTTGAGCTTGCGGGCGTCCCCCGCGCCGAGGCGAAAAAGCGCGCCATGGAACTGCTTGAGACCGTAGGCCTGCCCGACAAGGCAAAGGCTTATCCCGCACAGCTCTCGGGCGGTCAGCAACAGCGCATCGCCATTGCGCGCGCTCTTGCAACCGATCCGAAGGTGCTTCTGTGCGACGAAGCGACCAGTGCGCTCGACCCCAAGACCACACATTCCATCTTGTCCCTGATCCGTGAGATCAACCGCAAAACGGGCATTACGGTGGTGGTCATCACCCACCAGATGAGCGTGGTGGAGGAGATCTGCAACCGCGTTGCAATCCTTGACAACGGACATGTCGTGGAGGAGGGCGCGGTGAGCGAGATCTTCGCACGTCCGAAATCGGATGCCGCAAAGCGTCTGGTATTCCCCGACGGCATAGGCGATCTGCTCGTTTCCGACGGAAATCAGCGCGTGATCCGCGTCATTTTCAACGGCTCCAAGGCGGCGTCCGCGCCCCTCATTGCACAGATGGCGCGGGACGAAGGCATATGTGCAAACGTTTTGGGCGCGTCCACCCGCATCATCGGCGAAAAGGTGTTCGGCAACATGCTTCTGGGCTTTTCGGGCGGCAACGGCGAGGCGGAACGGGCGCTGGCATATCTCAACCGCGTAGAGCAGGTAATTACCGAGGAGGTGTCTGACCGTGTTTCATAACATGTTCTCCGAAAAATCACTGGAAAAGGCTTGGGATGTATTCCTGCATGAGATTCCCGGCGCTGTGTGGGACACCGTGTATGCGACCCTCTTGGCGACCCTGTTCGCCGTCCTGATCGGACTTCCCATCGGCGTCCTTCTGGTCACGGGCGATGTCGGCGGCATCCGTCCCCTGCCGCGCTGGCTGATGAAGGTGCTGAATATCATCATTAACATACTGCGTTCCGTACCCTTCCTCATCCTCATGATTCTTGTCATCCCGCTGACCCGTGTCATTGTGGGAACCTCGGTGGGCACCATGGCAAGCGTTGTGCCTCTGGTCATTGCGGCGTTCCCGTTTGTGGCGCGGCTCGTGGAAAGCAGTCTACGCGAACTGAACCCCAACATGATCGAGGCGACCCAGAGCATGGGCGCGTCTCCCTTCCGCATCGTGACCAAGGTCATGATCCCCGAGAGCATGCCCTCCCTCATCTCGAACCTGACCATCGCCCTGACCACCATCCTGTCCTACACCGCCATGAGCGGCGCCGTGGGCGGCGGCGGACTGGGCAAGATCGCCATCAGCTACGGCTATCAGCGGTACAATTACCTTGTTATGCTCATCGCCGTGGTGCTTCTTGTGGTGCTTGTGGAGGTGTTCCAAGGGCTTGGCACCTTCCTCTCGACCAAGTGCGATAAGCGGCTCAAAAAGCGCGGCTGACACCAGTCAGGGCGCATGACCCGAAATGCAGATAACCGGCGCTTCCCGATATATCAACGGGAAGCGTCGGTTTTGTATTATAGATTTTTCTCAACCTGTCACGGCGATCAGTCTGCCGAGACAATGTACTGATCCGGATAGTGCGACGTGGGATACGATCCGGACGGTGTGGCGCTCAGCGCGTCCATACCGTAGAAGGTGATCTGATGCCGCACATCGCCGCGGGTGATCGAGAAGGTCATATGTGCGTTCGTGGGCGTATATGCCGATACGGCATACGTACCGAGGTAATATGACGTTGCGCCGCTGCTCTTCTCCACGATCCTGCAGGTGAAGAAGCGAAGTACACCCGAGGGCACGCCCGACACGGTGTCCCCTGCCTGATAGTCGAACAGGGTTCCGAAATTGTGATAGATATCGTGCGTTACCGTATCGCCCATGTTGTAATAGTGCTTCACGGTGGAGTTGGGCAGAGTGAGGCTCTGATACTGCTCCGGCGTGATAGGTGCGAGATAGAACTGGGACGCACCGCTGAGCGCATTTGCGGCGAAGGTATCGGTGATATACCCGAACAGGGCGATGCGCTGATTGAACTCATAGGAGATCAACCGGGTCGGCTCTGTTGCCGTGATCTCGGTGATCACCTGATCGGGCCATGCCACCACGGGATAATCCTGCGAGGTCGCCTGAAGGGATGCCATATCGTAGAAGGTCAGGTCATAGGAAATGCCTGCCGCACGATTGATTAGGGAGAAGGAGATCTGCGTGGAGGATGGCGTGTAGCCGTCCGGCGCGTACATACCGAGGTAATACGAGCCGTGCGCGCCGGACGGCGTGGTGGTCTCGATGGTGAAGAAGCGCAGAGCGGTTGCCGCATCATCGCCGATCACCGACCAGTCAGCGCCGAGATTCAGCACCGTTCCGAAATTGTGCGTGATGGTCCAGCCGTCCGGTGCGGATTCGCGGTATCTGCGGGTCTGCGCATCGGATGCGGTGAGCGCCGCATACTGCTCCGCCGAAATCTCGACGGCGTAGTAGTCGGGCGTGCCGTTCAATCCGATCGCCGACCAGTCGTGCGATCTGCCGAAGAGCATCACGCGCGCCGAGCCGCTGATTTCGATATGATTCAGACCCTGATATGCTACCGTGGAATCGACGCCGAGAGGCAGGATTCCGAGCAGAGCCATCCGCAGGCGGATATAGTCGTTTGAATCGGTCTTGCCATTGCCGTTGAGGTCGGAGGCGCGATCAGTCGCGCCCGTTAAGGTACGGTTACGGATCTGTGCTAAATCGTTGGAATCGTGCAGTCCGTTGCCATTGATATCACCCAACACAAGCACGGTTGCACTGCCGTATGCATTGGATACCTTGGAGCCGGTTCCCACATAAGCTCCCGCCATCGCAGGCGTTACGGTCACGCCTGTGGTAAAGGCGGCGATGGTCTTAGCCCCTGTTCCCGCAGGAACGGTCAGAACACCGTCAGCCAGAGAGAACGCCGTACCCGATTTGAGGGCGAATTCCTGCACCTCGGGTTCGGGATTGGGTACATTCTCTGAAACCTCGGCTCCTGTCTGCATGTTGATAACCGATGCGGAGAAGCCCGCATTGCGAAGCGCCTGTGCGCGGTTGATTGCATTCTGTAGAACCGAGAACGAGCCGGCGTACACATAATACTGTCCGTTCTGCTGTACGATCTCGCTCTCAAAGCCTGCATTTGCCAGATTCTGTGCCAGACGCGTTGCATTATCGGAGACCGAGAAGATGCCGCACCGTACACGGTAATTCGTTGCGGTGGTGCTGAACACCGCCTCCACGCTGACCACGGACGAAGGCATGGTAAAAGTATAGGTATACGCGCCGCCGCTATTCTGCACCGTGACAGCCGAGCCGGCGATCTTAAGTGAGGTGAGAGCATAACCGGAGGCGGGAGTCACCGTCACCGAAACCGTGGTGCCGGGGACGTTATACTGCTTCTGCGAACCGTCTGAGAAGGTCACGCTTCCCTGTCCGGTCACCGAAGCCGTCGTCTTATACGCAGTGGTGCCGGGGGTGCCGCTCTCGGTAATCAGCGCATCGAACCCCGCATTCTTGATCGCGTTCATCTGATTTTCCGCATTGGCGCGTACCTGATAGATGCCTGCGATTACATAATATCCGCCGTTGTCTTCCGAAACGAAGTTGTCAAATCCTGCGGCGGTCAGACGTGCGGACAGCGCATCTGCGTTTGCACGGATACTGTAAAAGCCGCACTGCACCTTGTAGGAAACTGAGCCGCCGATGGTAATGGTGTCGTCATTGATCGGTGTGGACGTATTGTGCGACGGGCTGTAGTAGGAATTTCCGCCCGCAGGGTCGGCACAGGGGGATGTCGGCATGTCGCTGTAGACCGGAATCTTAAAGCGGAAGGCGCTGTCGAGGATGCCCTCGGAGGCGTATGTAGACCGCATATTGCGTCCCTCGGTCAGCGGTGCGCCGATGTTCTGCATATACTGTCCCCAAAGTGCGCGGGACGAACGGGGGTCGGTATTGAATTTCTGGAAGTACAGGGTGTCCTGATGGTCGCCAACATAGGTTGCGGCGATCTTGGAGGCACCGCCGGAAATTGCCTTGTATTTTGCGTTCCAGCCTGCGGAAACCGCTTCCCGCGCGGCATTATAATAGATGGCAAAGCGTCCGGTACCGGCGGCGTTGATGTTGAAGAAGTTATAGTAGCCGTTATAGGAAAGCAGGGTCGCCGTGTCAAAGGTATCGGTCTTGGAAACCGAGCCCCACACGGGAGAGCCGCCGTCGTAATCCGGCTTGTTGACATAGTAATTGTAAAGAGCGGTTCCCAGCGTACCGGTCACCATCGGACTGCCGCCCGCACCCTGCTCCTGCTTAAGCCGGGAGGCAAGGAACACGGGGCTGATGTTGTTGGAGGAGCCGCACTGCACGAGCCACTGCGCATAGGACATGTCGTTATCGCATGCGGTATTGTTACCCATAAATGAGCCGGAGAGCGCCGAATTGACGCGGGATACACTATGTACTGCGCTGTTGTACTCCAAAGTCTCGAACATAAAGATATCATATTCATTCAGGAAGTTACGTGCATCCAGAAAATAACGGATCGCCTCAAGGCTCGCCTTGCGCCATCCCGAATCGTAAAGATTGGTGTTGGAGGCATCGTAATACGGCGTGTAATTTGCCTGACCGAGCGAATTCCACGGCGAAGGCGCCCAGGAACCGGTGGTCACCAAATTGTAGTATGTACCGCCCGTTTGCCGATTTTCCATGTTCGCCACATAATCGAAGGTGAACGTACTGTTATACTGCGATATCAGAACCGGCTCAAAGACCCAGTTCGGATGCAGGCGATGCAATTCCGTAAGTGGTGTGACATAGCTTTCGGGAAAGCCTGCGTTTCTCAGACTCTGCGCGTAAGCATCGTCCGCCTGTGATGTCATGGGCAGTGCGGGGATCAGTACCACAAGCATTGCAACAACACACAGGACGGAGATCCCTTTTTTCAAAGTAGTTTTCATGTGCCTCTCCTTCATCTGTCAGAATTGTCAGAAACGGTTCAAGCAACCGTTTAGTACATGATATCACACTTACTGCAAATTTGTCAACAAATAATTGCCGGACCCGATCAATTTTGGTAAAGTTGACAGGAATATTTACTGATTCTTGCACATTTAGCACATTCCCTTTCCTAACTGATCATTTTGTATACCGCCGCCGTCGAAGCACGGAAGATCTTTTGCCTCCGCACAGAGCAGAAAAAACGAAAGGGAAAAATATCGAAAAAATCTTTCCAAACCTATTGACAGATCAGAAATTTCGATTTATAATACCAGCATACTATGGTGGTGGGTTGAAAGACACTCACACGGAACAGTGAGGTATTGTCATGTCGAGCATTTACACATCCGCAGATCAGCTTATCGGAAGAACCCCCCTTTTGGAACTGACACACCTGGAGAAGAAATATGATTTGGTTGCGCGTATTCTGGCAAAGCTCGAATACTTCAATCCCGCAGGCTCGGTCAAGGACAGAATCGCAAAGGCAATGATCGACGATGCCGAGGAAAAGGGTCTCTTAAAGCCCGGCTCGGTCATCATTGAACCCACCTCCGGCAACACAGGCATCGGTCTGGCATCGGTCGCCGCCGCACGCGGCTACCGTATCATTATCGTCATGCCCGAGACCATGTCGGTGGAGCGCCGTCAGCTCATGAAGGCATACGGCGCGGAGTTGGTGCTAACGGAAGGTGCCAAGGGTATGAAGGGCGCCATTGAGAAGGCGAACGAGCTTGCACGCGAAATTCACGGCGGCTTTGTTCCCGGTCAGTTTGTGAACCCCGCAAACCCCAAGGCGCACTTTGAGCACACCGGTCCCGAGATCTATGAAGATACGGACGGCAAGGTGGACTACTTTGTGGCAGGCGTCGGCACGGGCGGCACGGTGACCGGTGTCGGTCAGTATCTGAAATCCAAGATCCCGTCGGTTAAGGTCGTCGCCGTAGAACCTGCCACCTCCGCAGTGCTTTCCACAGGCGTTGCCGGCGCGCACAAGATTCAGGGCATCGGCGCGGGCTTCGTTCCCGATGTACTGGATACGCATGTGTACGACGAGATTATTCCCGTCGCCAACGAGGACGCTTTTGCCACGGGTCGCCTCATCGGGCAGAACGAGGGCGTGCTGGTCGGCATTTCGTCGGGTGCGGCGGTATGGGCTGCCATCGAACTTGCAAAGCGCCCCGAGAACAAGGGAAAGACCATTGTGGTACTGCTTCCCGATACCGGCGACCGCTATCTCTCCACCCCGCTGTTCGCCGACTGATCGCACACTGCATTCCGTTTTTTCAAATCGTTAGAAAGCAGGGGGAATTTACATGATCTCGACCCGCGGCAGATATGCCATACGCGTCCTTTTGGATCTTGCCGAGCACCGAAATGGGGAGTATATCCCCATGAAAGAGGTGGCAAGCCGTCAGGACATTTCACTGAAATACATTGAGAGGATCATGCCCCTCCTGACCAAAAGCCATTTGGTGGAAGGCATCCACGGCAAGGGCGGCGGCTACCGGCTGACCCGCCCGCCGGAGGCGTATACGCTGGGC
>USTB01000044.1 GCA_900557635.1 uncultured Eubacteriales bacterium | reverse complement strand
CTTTCCCGCACCGTTCACGCCCAAAAGGGAGAACAGCTCCCCCTGCTCCACGCGCAGATCCAGTCCCGCCACGGCGACCGTATCCCTATATACCTTTCGTAGTCCCTTGGTTTCAATGGCAAGCATCGCTTCAATTTTTTCCTTTCGTATAACGCATGGTCATGCCGGTGTATGCATCGGTCAGGACACGGCTGACAAAGTCCTCGTCCCAGTTCAGGTACGACGTGGCGATCATCGTGGCAATGCCGTGCACATACACCCACATTTCCAGGTGAAACAGATACGCCGCATCCTCGTCAATGCCCAGATTCTTCTGAAGCAGGGTCAGGAGCGGACGGATCGACTCCCGATCCTCGGGAATCGCCTCATGACTTCTGTCCCGCATAAAGAGCAGACGGAATAGCTCCTTTTCCTCCCGCGCAAAGCGGATATACGCCATGCCGCTTGCCTTGTAGGGCGGGTACTTGCCGCTTTGCATGTCGGCTTCCAGATAGCTCCGATACAGAGTGTCGGCGGCTGAGAGCACCTCGGCGTGAAGCTCCTCCATGTTTCGGAACAACCCGAAAATAGGCTTAACCGAGCAGTCCAATTCGGAAGCCAGTGCCCTTGCCGTCAGCCCCGACAGTCCCGATCTCTTGGTGACTCGCAGGGCGGCTTGCAGCATCTCTTCCCTTGTAAATAAAAATTTCGGCGGCATTTCCGCACTCCTTTCCCGTGAAAGCATGCATCGCACACAAAAGTCAAAAGAATAGGAAACAATCGTTGTGCAACCTTCGTTTTCTATTATACGACGCATTTCCCCGCCTGTCAAGAGGGACGCGGCATTTTTTCGGCGCATCCGTCTGAAAAAAAACGCAAAAATTTTCACAAAGCCCTTGACAAAGGAAAAACGGTGTGCTATAATCACCGCAACAAAACCAAGAAACCGATGAGTAAGAAGAGTACACACCGATGGCTGTGCAAAGAGATCTGCGGATGGTGAGAGCGCGGAGACAGCCCCGATGCGGAATGGACTTACGAGGGCGACCGAAAGCACCCTGTGCGGCGCAAGTAGCAGTCGACGGGTTCCGTTCCCGTTATCAGAACGGTCTGCATTGTCGTGCAGAAATGAGAGGACGCATTACATTGCGTCAATTTGGGTGGTACCGCAGGTCATTTATTTCCTGTCCCATATCCCGGCGGATGTGGGACGGGATTTTGTTTTTTCGGGAAAGGAGAGAGGTTGTATGTACGTTTTTTCAAAGCGATGGCGCGGTTGTATTGTCACGCATATCCATCGAAACCCATAACAACTACAACGAAACGGAGAATATGAAAATGAAAAAACTGATTGCTGTGTTACTTGTTATCGCAATGCTTGCACTGGGCATGACCGCCTGCTCCACCGGAGACAACGGAAACGACGCGAGCGACGGCTCGAAAAAGGAATATAAGATCGGCATCTGCAACTATGTGGACGACGCATCCCTGAACCAGATTGTAGAAAATATCCGGAAGCGTCTGGAGGAGATCGGCAACGAGAAAAACTGCACCTTTAAGATCTTCTACGATAACTGCAACGGCGACAGCGCCGTGATGAGCCAGATCATTGCCGGCTTCATCGCCGACAATGTTGACCTAATGGTAGCCGTGGCGACACCGGTCGCCGTGACCATGCAGAGCGCGACCGAGGATAACCGCATCCCCGTGGTCTTTGCGGCGGTGTCCGATCCGCTATCGGTGAACCTTGTCAACTCTCTTGAAGTTCCCGGCGGCAACATCACGGGCACCTCGGACTACCTGAACACCAACGCCGTCATGAATCTGATTACGGCAGCAGACCCGGACGTTTCCAAGGTCGGACTGCTCTATGACTTGGGTCAGGATTCTTCCACCGCCGCCATTGCCGATGCCAAGGCATATCTGGACGAGCGCAACATTTCCTATGTGGAGCACACCGGAACCACCGTGGGCGAGGTCATGCAGGCGGCGGAGGCACTGGTCGCCGACGGCGTTGAGGCAGTGTTCACCCCCACCGATAACACCATCATGAAGGCAGAGCTTTCCATCTACGAGACCTTTGCAAAGGCAGGCATCCCGCACTACGCCGGTGCAGATTCCTTCGCGCTGAACGGTGCATTCGTGGGCTACGGCGTGGACTATATCAAACTCGGACGTCAGACCGCCGACATGATCGCGGAAATCGTGGTTGACGGAAAATCCCCCGCCGAGGTACCTGTCAAGACCTTCGACAACGGCACCGCGACCATCAACACCGAGATCTGCGCACAGCTCGGTCTGGACTTTGACACCGTATCCGGTCTGTTCGCCCCCTTCTGCACTAAGATCAACCCCATCACCACCGCCGAATACTTTGAATGATCGTCTTTCCCCGATCCCGCACCTACCCCCGCACCGATCCGCTGGCATACTAGCATATAATAAGTAGTAAGAAAACCCGCCCACGGGCGTAACGGAGTGACATTATCATGGATTTCACGTCAATACTGAATCTCGGACAGAATACATTGGAATTGGGTCTGACCTATTCCCTTGTGGTTCTTGCACTGTTCCTGAGCTATTCCATGCTCAACGTATGCGACCTGTCCACGGACGGCGGCTTTACCTTCGGAGCGACAGTGGGCGCGGTGGTCGCCATGTCCGGTCACCCTTATCTGTCCGTCCCCGCCGCCATGTGCGCCGGCGTGCTCTCCGGCTTCATCGTGGCGTTCCTGCAAACGCGAATGGGGATCAACAGCCTACTCGCGGGCATCATCGTCAACACCGCTATGTACTCGGTCAATATGGCAGTCATGGGCAATAAGGCGCAGTTGAATCTGAACCGAAGCGACACCGTCTTCACCAAAATGAAGGATCTGCTGGCAAACACCCCGTTTGCGGGACAGTATAAGCTCATTACCGTCCTCACCTTCACGGTGGCGGCAGTGATCCTGCTTTCCCTGTTCCTGCGCACCCGTCTGGGGCTTGCCATCCGCGCCACGGGAGACAACCCCGACATGGTGAAAAGCTCCTCCATCAACCCCGCCTTCACCATCACGGTGGGACTGTGCGTAGCAAATGCACTGACCGCACTTTCCGGATGCCTATTCGTCCAAGCGCAGAAATCGGTGGATATCAACATCGGCTCGGGTATGGTCACCATCGCCTTGGCTTCCCTGCTCATCGGCGGCACCTTCCTTGGACGGGGCAGTATTCCGCTCCGCGCCGTGGGCTGTGTGCTCGGCTCGGTCATATTCCGTCTGGTGTATACCTTGGCACTGCGCCTGAAGATGCCCGCGTCCATGCTCAAGCTGGTTTCATCGGTCATCGTCATCATCGCCATCTTCGTACCGTACCTGAAGGCGCAGTATCCCACCCTTCGCCGCCGGCTGTTACGTAAAAAATCGATGTGAGGTGCGCCATGTTAAAGATTACAAACATCTCAAAAACCTTCAACGCGGGAACCGTGAATGAGAAAAAAGCGATCTCAGGTCTTTCCCTGCATGTGAAAAGAGGGGACTTTATCACCATCATCGGTGCGAACGGCGCCGGAAAATCCACCCTGTTCAACGCCATCGCAGGGAGCTTTTACACCGACAGCGGCTCCATCGAGCTGGACGGCGAGGACATCACCCTCAAGCCCGAGCACAAGCGCGCCAAAACCATAGGACGCCTGTTTCAGGATCCCATGCGCGGCTCCGCTCCCGGCATGAGTATCGAGGAAAACCTTGCCATGGCGTCGGGACGCGGCGGCTGGTTCAGCCA
Organism: uncultured Eubacteriales bacterium; assembly: GCA_900557635.1. Next base: position 3,094 of record USTB01000044.1, on the reverse strand, counting down.
TCTTTCGAGCGCCGACCGAAAGGATTTTCAGGAACGCCTCGCCCTGCTCGATATGGGACTGGAGGATCGGACGAAACAGCCCGTGGGACTGCTCTCGGGCGGTCAGCGTCAGGCACTGACCCTGCTCATGGCGACCATGAGCCACCCCAGACTCCTTCTTTTGGATGAGCACACCGCGGCACTCGACCCCGCGACCGCCGAAAAGGTGCTTGACCTCACCACGCGCATCGTGGAGGAGGAAAACCTTACCTGCCTGATGATTACGCACAACATGCAGTCGGCACTGAGCCTCGGCACGCGCACCCTGATGATGAACAACGGCAACATCATCTTCGACACCGAGGGCAAACAGCGCGCCGCCCTCACCGTGGACGATCTTCTGCTGAAATTCAAGGAAGCCGCCGGTCACGCACTGGATAACGACAGAATGCTCCTGACCGACGATTGAACATCTTTTCTCACTTTTTTATCACCCGAAATACCAAAAAAGCTCCGCTTCCCATTCATGTGGGAAGCGGAGCTTGCTTTATGATTGCGCAATTATCGGTTTTCTTCCGCCGAGAAGGGATTCTCGCACAGATCGCACGGGATCAGACCGTCGCCGTCAAGACGGAAGGTCGCCACCTCATACTCGCCGAGGCTGACGGGGTATTCCTCGCCGTCCATGCAGACCGTAGCGTCCGAAAAGCCCCGTCCGGCATGGAACAAACGAATGACCGTGTTTTTCCCGTCCTCGCTCTGCTTGCAGGTCGGCATCAGCACATCGGCATCGCCGTGCAACTCGATTCCGGCATCGGGGATAACCCCGCCGCCGTCCGGGAAGAAGGAGATTGCCATAGGCTGTTCGTTAAAGACTGCGGCGGCACGGGGCGCACGGCGCGCAATGTCCTCTCTGTCGCCGAACAGGAACGAGAAATGGAACAGACGCTCACCCTGATCGACATAGGGCATGTAGCGATCCTGCGGCATGATCTGACGGTCGTCCACGGGATGCGCGGTGTATCCGGGCGAATGGAGCAGGGTCACGCGGAGCGCGTTGCCGTCGATGGAACTGCCGTACACACCGTCGTTGAGCACCGCCACGGCGCGGGTGTCGTCATGCAGAACGGTATAGCGCAGGGACACGTTTTCCGAGCCGTCGGTCTTTGCCTCCTGCTCGCCGTATGCAGTCTCGCCGTATGCCGAGAGAGACGCAAAATCGGTGGGAACGCGGAGCTTGATGAGCTTGGATTTCTCGTCCCAAATCATGCGGATATCCAATCCGATCGAGGGCGTCGTCTTGGAAAGCTGATAGTCCACCACAGCGCGACTGCTTCCGTAGCCGAACACCGCCTGTACCGTGGTACGCACCTCGCCGTCCTCAATAACGCGGACTGCGGGAAGCGGAGACGTCACATTTGTGAAGCGGGTGCTTTCCTCCTCGCTGAGCAGGGTGAATTCCCCGATCTTCTTCTGCCATCCCGAAACCGTCATGCCCCACGGATCGGCGGTATCCTCCATCACCTCAAGCACAAACGGATGGTGCTCCAGATACGATTTCCCGCCAACGGTCAGACGGGTCAGAAGTCCCGTTGCGCGCGAGATTTCCGCGTGCATGCCGCAGGCATCGAACACATAACAGCCGTCCTTTTCGGGCAGTGTGGGCTTGGGCTTTTCGGGCAGAATGTTGATCTTGCAATCGAAGCGATTCATCTGCATGGGCGCTAGGGTCGTGTGGAATACCACGCGCTTGCGCCAGTCGATCGGAATATTACTGCGCTCCTTTTCGGGCTGAGACGGCACCTTTTCGCCGTCACGGTAGACCGTGGGATTGGAGAACTCAATTTTGCGGTTCTGATCCCACAGCATGAATTCGCACGCCACATCGGTCTTCACCGGATACGGATGCGGGTTGTATACCAGAATCGGAATTTCATCCGCTTCCGCCTTGCGCTGTCCGTGTGCCAGAATGTAGAAGGCACGGGCGCGCACGCGGGACAGAATTTCCAGACCGTGGCTCATCTGACGCAGAACCATGTCCTCCACCGGCTGAATGGACGAGCCTGGCAGGGAGTCGTGGAATTCCGCCGTCAGAAGATCGTACTGCGCCTCCGCCAGCTCCTTTGCGGGATATGCCATGCCCGCTTTTTCGGCGTGAATACACATCCGCTCGGTGGAATAGAGACTGCTCTCCAGCAGACGGTGCATCTGCTTGACGCGGATCTGCGAGGTGTAACAGCCCACAGCCCAGGGGTTCAGGTCGCTGTGTACCTCGGGCAGACCGCCCTGCGCGATTAGCTCGGCAAAATAGGCTTCGGGCGTGGAATGGATCACCTCGATGCCCTGCTTTTCCATTTCCTTCTGCAATTCGGCAATGGCACGCAAATCCTGACGGGACGCACCGCCGCCGTGGTCGCCCACGCCCCACAGGCATACAGTGAAGGGATCGTCCCGATGGGCTTCCATCACCGAACGGATCTTATCCACGGCACGGCCGAGATAACTGCAATAGCTCTCCGACACGCGCCGACCCACCACAGAGGAGCCGTCAAAGCCGACCCAGCGGAAGGATTCGGCGGGCAGAGACATGAAATCCGGACCGGGTCTGCAAAAGAGGTAGCTGTCATATCCGGACTTTGCAAGAATCTGTACCAGCCCTCTTGTGTGACCGAAGGGATCGAAATTGATGGCGGTCGTCGGTGCATTTCCGAATTTCTCCATGAAATAGCGCCTGCCCGCAGTGATCTGCCGCACAAAGGATTCGCCCTGCGGCATGTTGCAGTCGGGCTGAAGATGCCAGCCGCCCATAATGTGCCATTTGCCGCGGTGCACCAGATCGACGATCCGCGCAAACAGCTCAGGCTCGTATTCCTCTATCCATTGGTATAATAGAGCCTCGTTGTGACAAAAAATGAAATCGTCCGTCTCTTCACAAAAATCGGCGGCACAGCGGAAGGTGGAGACAGCCGCCGCGGCGCCTTCCTCCCATTCCCACTGCCACACCGGATCAAGATGGGCGTTGCAAATCAGATGTATTCTCCGCATATCAGAATAATTCCTTTCCGAATTATGGTATCTGCCCTTATCATAGCAGACTTTTTCCCGAATTTCAATC
>USTB01000043.1 GCA_900557635.1 uncultured Eubacteriales bacterium | reverse complement strand
CCGCCATGGCGGCGGCCATCTGCCAGGCGGACGCCAAGCGGGTGCTCATCCCGGTGAACCACTGCGAGAACTTCGTGGTCGGCGTGCCGGAGGGGCCCGTCAGCCAGCTGGTGCAGACTGCGGCTCAAAAAGTAAAAGAGTTGTGCACCACAGGCTGTAAATAAGCTGAAACAACAAAAGCAGGTGCGTTTGAGAAAACTCAGACGTACCTGCTTTTTGCATCTTAAAATAAGGGTCAATTCTTCCGGCGTTTGGCCAGTTGCTCGGCGGTAGGGGGAGTGTCGCCCTGGGCGGCGCGCTCGATGGCGCTGATGCGGCGGTCCAGCTCGGTGAGGCGCTGGGCGGTGACATCGGGCAGGTCCTGCTGGTCGAGGTCGTCCGAGGGGACGATGGCCTTGTTGTTGATGCGGACCACCTCGGCCGGGACGCCCACGGCGGTGCAGTTGGCGGGCAGGTTGCGCAGCACCACGCTGCCGGCACCCACACGGGCGTTATCGCCGATGAAGACGGGGCCCAGCACCTTGGTGCCCGCGCCGATGAGGACATTGTTGCCCAGGGTGGGGTGGCGTTTGCCGGTGTCCTTGCCGGTGCCGCCCAGGGTCACGCCGTGGTAGATGGTGCAGTTGTCGCCGATCTCGGTGGTCTCGCCAAAGACGATGCCCATACCGTGGTCGATGAACAGGCACTTGCCGATCTTGGCACCAGGGTGGATCTCGATGCCCGTTTTGTGGCGGCCATGCTGGCTGACCCACCGGGCCAGGAAAAAGTGCTTGTGCTCATACAGCCAGTGCGCTACCCGGTGATACACCAGAATATGGAAACCGGGATAGAGCAGAATGACTTCCAGCACGTTGCGCGCGGCGGGGTCTTTGCGCTGGATGTTGCGTGCGTCCTCCAATAAGCTCATGGAAGAGCCCTCCTTTATATACAATGTTCCCAATGCAACGCCGCCCGTCTCTTGGCGGCCCTCTCTTTTGTGCTCCTTTATAATAGCACAGGTGAACTTTAATGTACAGTGAAATGGTAGGAATTAGACCGGATTTTTTGCGGTTTGCCTGCCCGGCGGGGGAGCGTGGTGGATTTTCGGTAGAGTAGCTAAAAATCCGGGCAATGAGCGGCAAACCTTTTTACAGGAAAAAAGCGCAGAAGCATTGACACATTTTGCGTTTCTATGATAAAATATATCGAAATAAATCGCAAACTTAAAAGGAGAAAACACGATGCAGGCTAAAATGATGCGCGCAAAACTGAAAAAGCAGTTTGCAGCCGTTTTTGCTGTGGGTTCGTTGTTTCCTTTTTTCGCATTTTGAACTTTTCCGCTGTGGAAAAGTTCTTTTTTTTGCCCGTCCGCGGGCAGTCCGCCCATTGAAACCGAAACAGGGAGGTAAATTGAGATGCTGCTCATCAATGCTGTGAACACCGAGGGGCACCCCCTCGAAATCTACATTCGGGACGGCAAGATCGCTGCCGTCGGCCAGGATCTGAGCGCGCTGGCCGGTGAGGGCGAGACCGTCCTCGATGCAGGCGGCCTGACGGTGCTGCCCGCCTTTGTGGATCTGCACTGCCACTGGCGCACCCCGGGCTTTGAGTACAAGGAGGACATCGAGACCGGCAGCCGCGCCGCAGCCGCCGGCGGTTACACCTTCGTGAATCTGATGCCCAACACAAAGCCGGTCTGCTCTTCTGCGGCAGACGACCATTCTGAACGCAGAAGCAGATAAAACACGACCATGCCCGCGCCGAGACCGATGACATAGAACAGTGCGATGGGTCGGAAATATTCCTGCAAAGACAGAGAACCCAAGCCGCCCAAGGTCACGGCGACCGCCACCGCGCACAGCCCCCAAAAGGAGCGTCCCACGGAAAGCGGTCTGCGATAGCGGACGATGTGAAATACGATGGCGCACGCGGGCACAATGAGCACCCACCAATAGCCGATGAGGGCATCAAAGCAGTCATAAAAGCGGGTCACGGTCGCCGATATCATAAGAATCGGAAGAAACGCCGGCATCCAATGCGGACTGAGAATGAGCACAGCAGAGGCAATGTAGCCGAGCACAACGGCACACGGAATTTCCCATCCCGTGACCACGCCGAACGCCGCCACAAAAAAGCAGAGAGCCATATATCCCCTGCTCCAAACAAATTCACGCAGAGCCGACAAAAATCGCGGCTCCCGTATGCTTGCCTGTTGATTCATAAACAATATCTCCCAATGTATAAGGGTTATAGAGCGTGAGAATCCGCCAACGTAAAATTATCAGCGTAAAAAGGTTATAATACAACTTGCGTAAGGCTTTAAGCGTAACAGATTTGTAGGGGCGACCATGTTATGCCTAAAACTTTACGCGGTCGGATTTTCACACGTTACAACACCTTTATATACGGTGTGTGTTTCCTTTTCGTGAATGGGATCATGATAATGTATTTTTAGTCTTTAAATCGTACTACTGGGTAAAGGCTAAAACAGATACATCGGAAAATCAGTTGGATGCGCGGGTCAGAAGATAAACGCCCGAGGAAATCTCGGAGGCGGCACCGTTATCATTGACATGCCACCCGTCAACGAGTGACAGCGGCGCGCGCATGCCGTCGGGCATCCACACCGACAGCTCAACGCCCCATTCGGTGCGGCGCCAGTTCACGTCCACCCTGCCGAAGGGCGCTTCGTGGAAGGCGCGCGCACTTTGCAGAGTTTCCGGGAAGCGGGGCGCAATGACCAGCGGATGACGGGCATCCCGACGCAGATCCACCCGAATGCCGCACAGATACTCCATGAAAAATGCGGAAACATCGGCGCAGAACTGATGGTTGTGGGACTGGGTCATGGCAACCGAATCATTGAAATCCTCGCACAGTGCGGTGTCGCCCCGTGCGACCCAAGCGCCGTAAGACGGCAGATCGGGGCGCGTGATCATGTGCATTGCCAGATCGGTCTCCCCGAAGTCCGCCAAAACGCGGAACAGAACGCGCGTGCCGAGCACACCGGTATCCAGATGGTCGTCGTTTTCATGGATCAGATCAATCAACACCGAAAATGCCCTCGCTGTCTCCTCGCCCGCCTCGGTTATGCCGTAGTAGATCGCCATTGCCTGTGAGGTCTGGCAGTTGCCCGCAAAGGTCATGGTGTCGCGGTCGCACAGATGCTCCCGCACAGCGCGCCGAAAGCCCTCACTGCACTCCTTTGCATATGCGGCGTCGGCATCTCTGCCCAACGCCGAGAACAGCTCGGAAGCCTTGCGGCAAATATCCGTGCACTCCACCGAATCGGTGAAGGCAAGCGGGGATTTTATGGGATCGTGCGGGGCGCACCAATCGCCCAAGCCGATGGAGATCGTGCCGTCCTCATTGCGGCGCGACATGATATAGTCTACATAAAGGCGCAGGGCATCGGCGCACACCTCGGCGCCGCGCAGATCGCCGCGCATCTGATACAGACGGTACGGAAGCTCAACCAACACGCTGTCCCATGCAGGGCCGTTGCCCCAGTCAAAGCCCCAGCCGCCTGTGGGAATGATGCCGGGCAACTGACCGCTTTCCCTTTGGGCACAGACGATATTGCGCAACCATTCCACGTAGTTGTCATCAGGCTCCCAATTCAGGAGCACCTGCTCGGCGGAAAGCGCCGCATCGGCAGTCCAGCCGTTCTTCTCGCGGTGCGGACAGTCGGTGGGGAAATGATAAAAGTTCGCCAAGGTCGATACCCGACACATTTCCTGAATGCGGTTCACCACGGGATCGGAGCAGGAGAACGCGCCCCGCAGTTTCATGTCGGTGTTCATGATCACATAGGTCAGAAGCTCCTCTGTCGCCTGCTCGGGGCGAAGCCCGCTCACACGGATATAGCGGAAGCCGTGATAGGTAAAGCGCGGCATGTATACCTCCTCGCCGTCTCCGCGACAGGTATAGCTGTCGAGCTGGAGGTACAGGGGGTAATTTTCATACTGCGGCCACGGGAAACGGATATTGTCGTAGAAAAACTTCCCGTCACGGAGGATCTCGGCGTGAACCATATCGATCTTCTGCCCCGCTTCGCCGCAGATGCGCAGACGCGGCAAGCCCGCCGCATTCACACCGAAATCGTAGATATAGTCGTCGCCCTCGCGCCAGATTGCAACGGGCTTTCTCTCCTCACGCGGCAAAATGGGATGCGCCTCGCACAGCCGACGCTCCCCCTTGGGTGTGGAAACGGAAACGGCAGGCGTCCATGCGCTGTCGTCAAAGCCTGGCATATCCCATCCCGCGATCTCGCGGCGCGCATCATACCGCTCGCCCATGCGGAGGTCGTCGTAATAGATGGGGGACGGCGCACAGCGGAAGCTCTCATCCGCCTCAAAGGAAACAGTCTGCTCCCCGCATCGGATCTCACAGTGCAGTGCGGTCTTTGGCTCGGTGCGAAAGCTCGCCCCGTCAAAGCACCACACATAGCCGCCGAAGCAGTTCTGCATGCCGTTGCCCAATTGCAGACCGATGACGTTTTCGCCTTCGGTGAGGTAGGGCGTGAGATCATACCGATCATAATACACCAGATCGTCGGAATTGGAGATGAACGGGGACAGAAGTCCGCGCGTGATGCGGTTGCCGTTGACAAACAACTCGTAAAAGCCGAGCGCGGAAAGGGTGATCTGCGCCGCATCGGGCGCGGCAGGCAGGGTGAATGACCGCCGCAGATAGGGCGACGGCACAAAATCATACATGTTGCACATGCCGTATCCGGCGGAAATGAAACGTTCAGAAAGCATGTCGGGATCCTCCTTTGTCATGGAAAGCCGTTTTGTTGCGGAAAAACTGATAGTAATTGCAACGTATCATGCCGTTATATAAACGGCGAACCTTATCGGCGCGCCTGCCGTACCATTTTTCAAAGGTCTCGTCCGAGCAGATCACATAGATCTGCCATGCGCCGAGTGACTGCCACGCCTTTCCGATGTCGCGGTACAGTGCCTGTGCCGAACGCAGATCCATCATGCGTTCGCCGTACGGCGGATTACACACCACCGTACCCCGTCTGCCCTCGGTCTCAATGGTTCGTGCATCGCGCACAAAGCAACGGATGCGCGCGCCCATGCCCGCACGATCCACGGCAGACTGCGCAATATCGATCACGGCAGGGTCTATGTCCGAGGCATACGCGCAAAAATCCGTTTGATGTACGGCACAGCGAGCCTCCTCCCGCGCACGGGCAAAGCTGTCCTGCGGGATCGCCGCAAAGCTCTCTGCGGCAAAGGAACGGTGCAGACCGGGCGCGGTGCCCGTCATGAGAAGCGCCGCCTCGATGGGAATAGTGCCCGAGCCGCAGAAGGGATCCCACAAAAGCACGTCCTCGCGCGGGCGCGCCATCCGCACCATTGCCGCAGCAAGAGTCTCGCGCAGGGGCGCGTCTCCCGCTGTCGGACGGTAGCCGCGCTTATGCAGAGGGACGCCCGAGGTATCGATCATCAGGGTCACTTCATCACAAAACAGGAAAAACTCCACCTGATATTTCGTGCCGGTTTCCGGAAACCAACGTATGCCGTACTTCCCTTCCAGACGGCGGCAGATGGCTTTCTTCAAAATGCTCTGACAGTCCGAAACCGAAAACAACTTGCTGCGGATGGAATGTCCTTTTACGGGAAAGGCGTCGTCCTTCCCGATCCATTCCTCCCACGGAAGCGCCGCACAACCGTCGAACAGCTCAGTGAAGGCCTCGGCGTGAAAGCCGCCGATGCGGATATAAAGACGCTCCGCCGTGCGAAGCCATAAATTACAGCGGGCAACGGCGTCAAGGTCTCCGGCAAAGGTCACTCTGCCGTCCATGGTGGACAGACGCCGATACCCCAACGCATCGATCTCCTCGCCCACAAATTTCTCCAGCCCGAACAGACAGGTCGCCACCAGGGTCAGCTCATTGCTCATCGGTCTTTTCCTTTCTGCGCGGGAACAGGCGTCCCCATACGGTAGGCGGAAGCTGGGAAAGCACCACGGCGCACAGGATCAGCGCACAGCCGATCAGCTCACGTGCCGTGAGGGCTTCTCCGAGAATGATCCAGCCGATCAAAACCGAGAATGCCGACTCCATGCTCATCAGCAGGCTTGCCACCGTCGGGTCTGCCCGCCGCTGTGCCAGAATCTGCAGAGTATAGCCCACGCCGCACGACATGACACCGGCGTACAAAATCGACCATTTGGCATCGAATACCGCGCTCACGGCGGGCGCTTCCATCAGCAAAAACGGAAGCCCGCTCAGCCCCGCCAAAAAGAATTGCAGGCAGGATAGGCGAACGCCGTCCGTGATCTTGGAGAAATGTCCCACGATCAGAATGTGAAACGCATAGCACAGAGCGCACAGCATAAGGAAAATATCGCCGATCTCCACGGAAAAGCCCTGCTTCACGCAGAGCAGATACAGACCCACCGCCGCGATGGCGATGCTGATCCATATCTCCGCACTGCTTTTCTTGCCCAAAAACAGGGAGATCACAGGCACCAAAACAATATACATCGCCGTAATGAAGCCTGCCTTGCCCGCCGAGGTATCGGCATTGATGCCGATCTGTTGCAGATTGGAGGCGGCGGACAGGCAAAGACCGCACAGCACACCGCCGATCAGCAGGTCGCGGCGTCCCTTTGCCGACTGCGGCTTCCGTCCGATGCCGAGACGGTCGCTGAGCAGTATCACGGGGAGCAGGACGATCCCGCCCACAAACAAACGGATGGTATTAAAGGAAAACGGCGGCAGATAATCTGCGCCGATGTCCTGTGCCACAAACGCACTGCCCCAAATCAAGGCAGTGACCAAAAGCATGATATCGGAGCGCAGTGCCCCGAAGCGTGACTGTGCCATAATAAAACCTGAGCTTTCTTTACAAATAGGAAACAGAATCCATTATCCCCTCAAAGAACGGGTGCATACGGAAGTGTGCCGTCGAAATCAAAGCATGTGCGAATAATGCGGTGCAGATGCCTCAATCTTTTTTCTTTTTCTCCGACCTTTGCGCCGCTTCCTCACGTTCCCGCGCCGCCGCTCCCCGCGTTTCATGATACGCGCCGATTTCGGCACGGGCATACATGAT